>NZ_JBEYZD010000003.1:0-227337 GCF_040645895.1 Streptomyces olindensis
GCCGGGCATTACGGTGGGACACGAAGACCTCCGTGCGGTGCAGTCCTAGACAGCTCCACCACACCGGAGGTCTTCGCCATGATCAAGCCCTGCCCACGTTAACAACGCTCGTGATCAATACACCTAGACGTCCCGGTCGCTGCCGCTCTGGACCCGTAGCGCCCGCGTCAGGTCGTCCAGTTGGTCGACGAGCTTGCGGCGCAGTGCCGGGGTCGGGTCCGCGTCGCGCAGGCATTCCTCGCCGAGACGGAGGGTGTCCGCGTCGACGGCGTGGGCGGGGAAGGCCCAGCGGCCGGCGGCTTCGGCGATGGCGGGGCCGCGGCGCTCGGCGACGGCGACCGCGTCGGTGTAGTAGCGCGGCACGTACTCCCGCACCAGGTCGGCCTGTTCCGGCTGCCAGAAGCCGACGGCGGTGGCGGTGAAGAGGTAGTTGGACAGCTCGTCGGAGGCGAACATCGCCTCCCAGGCGCGGGACTTGGCCTCCGGGTCGGGCAGGGCGGCCCGGCAGCGGGCGGCGCCCTCCTGGCCGGTGGCGCTCGGGTCGCGTTCGAGTTCGGCGGCGATGGCGGCCTCGTCGGTCGCGCCGAGGACGGCGAGCCGGGCGAGCACGCGCCAGCGCAGCTCGGGGTCGAGTTCCGGGCCGCCGGGGACGGTGCCGTCGGCGAGCCAGGCGGCGATGGTGTCGGGGTGGGCGGCCACGTCGATGCGGTGGCGTACGGCGATCAGGCGCAGGCCGGGGTTGTCGCCGTCCTCGGTGCGGCGGATGAGGTCGCGGCACAGCTCGGAGAGGGTGGCGAGGGCGGCGGGCCGCTCCTCGGGGGTGACGTAGCGGTCGGCGATGTACCCGGACGCGAAGGCGAGGACGCCCTGGACGATGGCGAGGTCGGTTTCGAGCGGGAGGTGGGCGCGGGCGGTCTCCAGGTAGGCGCCGGGGGCGAGTTCGCCGTCGCGGACGGCGTCCCGCAGGGCGTTCCAGACGACCGCGCGGGTGAGCGGCTCGGGCAGGCCGGAGAGATCCTTGCGGACGGTCTCGAAGGACTCGGGGTCGAAGCGGACCTTGGCGTAGCTGAGGTCGCCGTCGTTGAGGAGGAGCAGCGCCGGGCGCTTGCCGATGGGGTGGGCGCCGTCCTGCGGGAGGTCCAGGTGGAGGCGTTCGCGCAGCACGAGGTGGCCGCCGTCGTCCCCGAGGTCCCGGTCGTACAGGCCGGCGGCGATGCGGTGCGGGCGGCTGCCGGCGCGGTCGACGGTGAGGGCGCAGGTGCCGTTGTCACCGGGGGCGACGCGTGGGGTGAGGGTGTCGACGCCGGTGGTGCGCAGCCAGGCGTCGGCCCAGGCGTGGACGTCGCGTTCGGTGGCGCTCGCGAGGTTGTCGATGAAGTCGGCGAGGGTGGCATTGGCGAACTTGTGCCGGGCGAAGTGGTTGTTGATGCCGGCGAGGAAGTCCTTCTCGCCGAGCCAGGCGACGAGCTGCCGCAGGGCGCTGGCGCCCTTGGCGTAGGAGATGCCGTCGAAGTTCAGCAGCGCGGAGGCGGTGTCGTCGACGGCTTCGGGGGCGACGGGGTGGGTGGAGGGGCGCTGGTCGGCGTCGTAGCCCCAGGACTTGCGGGTGACGCCGAAGTCGGTCCAGGTGTCGGTGAAGCGGGTGGCTTCGGTGAGGGTCTGGTAGCCCATGTACTCGGCGAAGGACTCGTTGAGCCAGATGTCGTCCCACCACTTGAGGGTGACGAGGTCGCCGAACCACATGTGGGCCATCTCGTGGGCGACGACCATGGCGCGGGTCTGGCGCTCGGTGTCGGTGACGGCGGAGCGGTAGACGAACTCGTCGCGGAAGGTGACCAGTCCGGGGTTCTCCATGGCGCCGGCGTTGAACTCGGGGACGAACGCCTGGTCGTAGGAGTCGAACGGGTAGGGCTCGTCGAACTTCTCGTGGTAGCGGTCGAAGCACGCGCGCGTGACGTCGAGGAGTTCGTCGGCGTCGGCCTCGAGGTGGGGGGCGAGGGAGCGGCGGCAGTGCAGGCCGAAGGGCAGGCCGCGGTGCTCGGTGCGCACGGAGTGCCAGGGGCCGGCGGCGACGGCGACGAGGTAGGTGGAGATCAGCGGCGTGGGGGCGGCCTGCCAGAGGCCGTCGCCGGTGTGCTCGGTGATGCCGTTGGCGAGGACGGTCCAGTCCTCGGGGGCCCGCACGGACAGCTCGAAGACGGCCTTCAGGTCGGGCTGGTCGAAGGCGGCGAAGACGCGCTGGACGTCGTCCAGGAAGAGCTGCGTGTAGACGTAGGTCTCGCCGTCGGTGGGGTCGGTGAAGCGGTGCATGCCCTCGCCGGTGCGGGAGTAGCGCATGTGCGCGTCCACGCGCAGTTCGTGCTCGCCGGCGGTGAGGTTCTTCAGGGGGAGGCGGTTGCCGTCCAGGGCTTCCGGGTCCAGGGGTTGTCCGTCGAGGGTGACGGAGCGCAGCTCGGCGGGCTTGACCTCGACGAAGGTGTCCCCGTCCGCGCGGGCACTGAACCTGATCGCGGTGCGGGAGCCGAAGGTGTCGTCGCCGCTGGTCAGGTCGAGTTCGATCGTGTAGCGGTGGACGTCGAGGAGCTCTGCTCGGGTCTGCGCTTCGTCGCGCGTCAGTACGGACATGCAGGACATGCTGCCTGATGGCACGGGCAAGGCACAGAGGCGGATCGGTACGTGCCCAATGTCCGGTCTATGTGCGGTCTTTTTCGAGCTCCCCGGCGTGCGCCCCCAGGGGTCGCTGCGTGGGCACGCGGGCTTCCGGATGCGGCAGGCCGGGGCGCGGGGGGTGCGCGGCCGGCTCGGTGTGCTCCCGGACGACGGAGCGCAGCCGGCGCACCTCCCGCTCCAGGGCGAGGTGGCGCCGGTGGGCGTCGTAGAGGTAGCGGACCTTGGTGCGCAGGGCCCAGGGGTCCACGGGTTTGAGGACGAGGTCGGCGACGCCGAGTCCGAAGGCGGCGGTGGTCAGTTCGTGGTCGGCGCCGAAGCCGGTGAGCAGGATGACGGGGATGTGCTGGGTCTGTTCGACGCGCCGCATGTAGCGCACGACCTCCAGTCCGCTGACGCCGGGCATGCGTACGTCGAGCAGGAGCAGGCCGACCTGGCCGCGGAGCACCTGCTTGAGTGCCTCGTCGCCGCTGGTGGCCCGGCCGAGCTGGTAGCCCAGCGGGGCCAGGGCGCTCTCCAGCGCGTACAGCGTGTCCTCGTGGTCGTCGACGATGAGGATCCTGGTATCCGACGGCATGGCCCGACGCCCCTCCCTCGTGGAGGACCAGAGTAAGTCCGGGACACTGACGCGCAGTGCTCGTCAGCTGACATGCTGTGCACAGCGCAGCATGCACCGCCCGGGCCGCCGTGTCACCACCCCCGAGGTCAGTTACCGGCGGTCGCGGAGCCGTTGAGTGCCTCGTCGGCGATGCGCTCGTGGTGGCGGATCACCTCGGCGACGATGAAGTTGAGGAACTTCTCCGCGAAGGCCGGGTCCAGTTTGGCGTTCTCGGCGAGGGCGCGCAGCCGGGCGATCTGGCGGGCCTCGCGCGCCGGGTCGGCGGGCGGCAGCTGGTGCCGTGCCTTGAGGTGGCCGACCTGCTGGGTGCACTTGAAGCGCTCGGCGAGCATGTGGACGACGGCCGCGTCGATGTTGTCGATGCTGTCGCGCAGCCGTGCGAGTTCCGCGCCGACCGCGGGGTCGACATCACCGGTGGGGGTGTTGCTGGTGGTCATGGAGGGTCAGCGTAGAGGGCCGGGGCCGGGCGGCCGCAGGGTGTCTCACGCATCGGCCGGGCCGAGCCGCTTGTGGAAGTGGACGTCCTCGTGGCCGCCGGGCACGCCCTCGACGCGGGCCCGTTCCCGGTAGCCGAGCCGCGGGTAGAAGCCGGGTGCCTGGAAGCTGTACGTGGAGACGATCATGTCCGTGCAGCCGCGCCGGACGGCCTCGGTCTCCGCGGCGCGCATCAGGCGGCTGCCCCAGCCGGCGTGCCGCTGGTCCTCGCGCACCCAGAGCATGTCCACCGAGCACAGGCTGCCCCAGGTCCAGGCGGTGAGGCCGCCGACGAGATCGCCGGTCGCGTCGGTGGCGCGGACGGAGAGGGCTTCGGTGGGGGCGCCGCCGGCGGCGGCGGTGTTGAAGGCGGTGAGCTCCTCGTCGAGCCGCTTCTCGAGGTCGTCGTCCTGGCCGCCCACCTGGAGCGCGGCGGCCACGGAGCGCTGTTCACCGGTCACGGCCCGGATTCTGCCAGCGGCCCCGGGGGAGGACGACCGGTTTTCGCCGGGGCCGGGCCGACCCGCGGCGCGCCGCGCCCTCGTACAGTGGAACCGGGTTTCAGGGGCGTCTTGGGGGTGAGGCGTGGCCAACGACGGGCCGGTCGAGCACGGCTACCCGCATCTGGAGACGGTGCGGGCCGCGATCACGGCGCTGTACAGGCGGCTGTCGTACGACACGATCCAGACGTTCGCGACCAGTGTGCTCCCCGCCGACGTGGCGTTCGGCGACGCCGACGACCTGTATCTGGGGGCGCAGCGGGTGGCGCACGAGCTGGTGCGGCACTACCGGCTGCCGGACGCCCGGCTGATCGTGAGCTTCCGGGAGATGCGGCACGCGGCGAACGTCGAGCTCGCGGCCGGGCCGGAGTACTTCGTGGAGCTGAACGACCGGTTCCGCAGGCATCGGCGGGACATCGGGGCGGCGCTCGCGCACGAGGTGATGCACGTGTACCTGCACCGCCTGGACCTGTCCTTCCCGGGCGTTAGGGACAACGAGATCCTGACGGACACGGCGACGACGTACCTGGGCGCGGGGTGGCTGCTGCTGGACGCGTTCCGGGAGGACGGGGCGTCGTCGCAGAAGCTGGGGTATCTCACGCCGGAGGAGTTCGGGTACGTGCTGGCCAAGCGGGCGCTGGTGTTCGGGGAGGACCCGTCGGTGTGGTTCACCAGTCCGCAGGCGTACACGGCGTACGTGAAGGGCAGGGAGCTGGCCCTTCACGACGGCCGGCAGCCGCCGTTGACCGCGGCGGGGTGGGCGGGGCGGCGGAGGTACGCCAGGGACCGGCGGCACGCGTCGGCGGGGCCGCCGCAGCCGGGGGTGCGGTACGCGTTCTCCCCTGACGGGGGCGGCCGGTTGCGGGTGTCGTTTCCCTGTCCGACGTGTCATCAGCGGATCAGGGTGCCGGTGCGGGGGCGTGTGCGGGCGCGGTGTGCGTTGTGCCGGAGTGTGCTGGAGTGCGACACGTGACACCTGGGGGCGCTCTCACGCCCCGTGGACGGCCCCGTAGACGGCCCCCGGCGGATCGGCCTCCGCCAGGAGCTCGCGGGTCCGCTCCCCCGCCTCCGCCGGGCACCACCGCCCGCCCTTGTCCGCGCTCGGCCCGCGCCTCCAGCCCTCCATGACCGTGATCCGGCCCCCCTCCGCCTCGAAGACCCGGCCCGTCACCCCCGCGCTCGCGGCCGAACCAAGCCAGACCACCAGGGGGGAGACGTTGTCGGGGGCCATCGCGTCGAAGCCCTCGTCGGGGGCCGCCATGGCGTCGGCGAAGGTGTGCTCCGTCATGCGGGTCCGGGCGGCGGGAGCGATGGCGTTGGCCTGGACGCCGTAGCGGCGCAGTTCGGCCGCGGCGACCAGCGTCAGGGCGACGATCCCGGCCTTGGCGGCGCTGTAGTTGCCCTGCCCGACCGAGCCGAGCAGGCCGGCTCCGCTGCTGGTGTTGACGATCCGGGCGTCGGGCCGGCGGCCCGCCCTGGCCTCGGCCCGCCAGTGGGCGGCGGCGTGCCGCAGGGGCAGGAAGTGGCCTTTGAGGTGGACGCGCACAACGGCGTCGAAGTCGTCCTCGTCGAGGTTGACGAGCATCCGGTCGCGCAGGAAGCCCGCGTTGTTGACGAGGGTGTCGAACCGGCCGTACGCCTCCAGGGCCGTGGCGACGAGCGAGGCGGCGCCGTCGGTCGTGGCGATGTCGCCGCCGTGCGGCACGGCCTCGCCGCCCCGCGCGCGGATCTCCTCGGCGACCCGGGCGGCGGGCCCGCCGGGTTCGGGGGTGCCGTCGAGGCCCACGCCGAGGTCGTTGACGACCACCAGCGCCCCCTCGGCCGCGAACGCCAGGGCGTGGGCCCGGCCGAGCCCGCGGCCCGCGCCCGTGACGACGACGACCCGCCCCTCACAGATTCCGCTCATGTCGGCTCTCCTTGTCGGCAACAGGCGTGTGACCGGCGTGCGCCGCGTCCAGGAACGCCGGCCGCTCTCCGCCCCCGTGCACGAGCAGGCTCGCCCCGCTGATGTACGCGGCGGCGTCGGACGCCAGGAAGACCGCGGCCGCGCCCACGTCGGACGGCTCGGCGAGACGGCCCAGCGGGACCGTGCGGGAGACGGCGGCGACGCCGTCCCGGTCGCCGTAGTGGAGGTGGGACAGCTCGGTGCGGACCATGCCCACGACGAGGGTGTTGACCCGGATGTCGGGCGCCCACTCCACGGCCATCGAGCGGGCGAGGTTCTCCAGGCCCGCCTTGGCGGCGCCGTAGGCGGCGGTGCCGGGTGAGGGGCGGCTGCCGCTGACGCTGCCGATCATGACGATCGCCCCGCGGGCGCGCCGGAGGTGCTCGTACGCGGCGAGGGACACGGCCAGCGGGGCGAGGAGGTTGAGTTCGACCACGCGCGCGTGCCGGTCCGGCCCGGCCTCGGTGAGCAGCCGCGGGGGTGCGCCGCCCGCGTTGTTGACGAGGACGTCGAGCCGGGGCAGGGCGGCGAAGAAGCGCCGGACGGCCTCGGTGTCCCGGACGTCGAGCGGCATGAACTCGGTGCCGGGGGCGGCCACTCGCGGAGGGCGGCGGGCGCAGACGACGACTTGGGCGCCGGCCCGGGCGAGGGCACGCGCGATGCCGGCACCGACGCCCCGGGTCCCGCCCGTGACGACGGCGACCTTCCCGTCCAACTCCATCCGCTGCTACCTTCCACCTAACAAACGTTTGGTGGAAAGGTAGCTGATGCGGCCATGGGTGTCTCCACCTCGTGCGGGGAAAAGGGCATCGCCGTCGTCACGGTCGACTTCCCGCCGGTGAACGCCCTGCCGGTGGCCGGCTGGTTCGCCCTGGCCGACGCGGTGCGCGCGGCGGGGCGCGACCCGGAGGTCCGCTGCTTGGTGCTGGCGGCGCGGGGGCGCGGGTTCAACGCGGGCGTGGACATCAAGGAGCTGCAGCGGGACGGGAACAGCGCGCTGATCGGCGTCAACCACGCCTGCGCGGAGGCCTTCACGGCGGTGTACGAGTGCGAGGTGCCGGTCGTGGCGGCGGTGCAGGGTTTCTGTCTGGGCGGCGGCGTCGGCCTGGTGGGGAACGCGGACGCGATCGTGGCCAGCGAGGACGCGGTGTTCGGGCTGCCGGAGCTGGACCGGGGCGCCCTGGGCGCGGCCACGCATCTGTCCCGGCTGGTCCCGCAGCACCTGATGCGGGCCCTGTACTACACGGCGCGCACGGCGAGCGCGGCGGAGTTGCACGCGCACGGCTCGGTGTGGCGGGTGGTGCCGCGCGGGGAACTGCGCGCGGCGGCCCTGGAACTGGCCCGGGAGATCGCCGCCAAGGACGGCCGGCTGCTCCGCCTGGCGAAGGCCGCGCTCAACGGCATCGACCCGGTCGACGTGCGCCGCTCCTACCGCTTCGAGCAGGGCTTCACCTTCGAGGCGGGCCTGAGCGGAGTGGGCGAGCGGGTGCGGGCCGGCTTCGGGAAGGAGGGGCGCGAATGAGCGACAAGACGATGACCGCCGACGAGGCCGTTGCCCGGCTGCGCAGCGGCATGACCCTCGGCATCGGCGGCTGGGGCTCGCGCCGCAAGCCCATGGCCCTGGTCAGAGCGGTGCTCCGGTCGGGGATCACCGATCTCACGGTGGTCTCCTACGGCGGCCCGGACGTGGGTCTGCTGGCCGCCGCCGGGCGGATCCGGAAACTCGTCACGGCCTTCGTCACCCTCGACTCGATCCCCCTGGAGCCGCACTACCGCGCGGCCCGCGAGCGGGGCGCCTTCGCGCTGACGGAGATCGACGAGGCGATGTTCATGTGGGGGCTGCACGCGGCGGCCAACCGGCTGCCCTTCCTGCCGGTGCGAGCGGGGCTCGGCTCGGACGTGATGCGGGTCAACCCCGGCCTGCGCACGGTCACCTCGCCGTACGAGGACGGGGAGACGTTCGTGGCGATGCCCGCCCTGCGGCTCGACGCCGCCCTGGTGCACGTCAACCGCGCCGACCGGTCGGGCAACGGGCAGTATCTCGGCCCCGACCCGTACTTCGACGACCTGTTCTGCGCGGCGGCCGACACGGCGTACCTGAGCTGCGAGCGGATCGTCGACACGGCCGAGCTGACGAAGGCGGCCCCGCCGCAGACGCTGCTGATCAAGCGGCACACGGTCACCGGTGTCGTCGAGGCCCCGAACGGCGCGCACTTCACGTCCTGCGCGCCGGACTACGGGCGTGACGAGGCCTTCCAGAAGACGTACGCGACCACACCCTGGCCCGAGTTCGCGGCCCGGTTCCTCGCCGGGGACGAGCAGGCGTACCAGTCGGCCGTCCGGGAGGGGACATGACGGGGGCCACCCGCGCCGAGTACTGCGTGATCGCCTGCGCCGAGGCATGGCGGGGCGACGGCGAGGTGCTGGCCAGTCCCATGGGCCTGATCCCCTCCCTCGGCGCCCGGCTGGCCCGGCTCACCTTCGCGCCGGACCTGCTGCTGACCGACGGCGAGGCGATGCTCGTCCGCCCGGACGGGACACCGGAGGGCTGGCTGCCGTACCGGCAGCACCTGGCCCTGGTCACCGGCGGGCGGCGGCACGTGATGATGGGCGCGAGCCAGCTCGACCGGTTCGGCAACCAGAACATCTCCTGCATCGGCGACTGGGAGCGGCCGCGGCGGCAGCTGCTCGGAGTGCGCGGCGCCCCCGTCAACACCCTCAACAACCCGACCAGTTACTGGGTCCCGAGGCACTCCCGGCGGGTCTTCGTGGAGCGGGTCGACCTGGTCTGCGGCGTCGGGTACGACCGTGCGGCCGGGGCGCCGTACCACCGCATCCCGCGGGTCGTCTCCGACCTGGGCGTCTTCGACTTCGCCACGTCCGACCGGTCGATGCGGCTGGCGTCGCTGCACCCGGGGGTCACGGTGGAGCAGGTCAGGGAGGCGACGGGCTTCGAGCTGGCCGTCCCGGACGGGGTGCCGGCGACCCGCGAGCCGACCGCGGTGGAACTCCGGCTGATCCGGGAGGCCCTCGACCCGGGCGGCACCCGGGCCGGGGAGGTCGCCGCGTGAGGGAGACGCCGCTGACCCGGCTGACCGGCGTCCGCCATCCGATCGTGCAGACCGGGATGGGCTGGGTGGCCGGCCCCCGCCTGGTCTCCGCCACGGCGAACGCGGGCGCCCTCGGCATCCTGGCCTCCGCGACGATGACACTCGACCAGTTGCGCGCGGCCGTACGGGAGGTCCGGGGGCGCACGGACCAGCCGTTCGGGGTGAACCTGCGCGCCGACGCGGCCGACGCGGGCGACCGCGTGCGGATCCTCGTCGAGGAGGGTGTCCGGGTCGCCTCCTTCGCCCTCGCCCCGTCCCGGGAGCTGATCGGCGAGCTCAAGGAGGCGGGCGTGGTGGTCATGCCGACCGTGGGGGCGCGGCGGCATGCCGAGAAGGTCGCGGCTTGGGGCGCGGACGCGGTGGTCGTGCAGGGCGCGGAGGGCGGCGGGCACACCGGCGAGGTGGCCACGACCGTGCTGCTGCCGCAGGTGGTGGACGCGGTGCGGATCCCGGTCGTCGCGGCGGGCGGGTTCTTCGACGGGCGCGGGCTGGTCGCGGCCCTGTCCTACGGGGCGGCGGGCATGGCGATGGGCACGCGGTTCCTGCTGACGTCGGACTCGACCGTGCCGGACGCGGTGAAGGCGCGGTATCTGGCGGCGAGCGTGCGGGACGTGACGGTGACCAGGGCGGTGGACGGGCTGCCGCACCGCATGCTCCGGACGGAGCTGGTGGACGCGCTGGAGCGCTCAGGTCGTGCCCGGGCGCTGCTCCACGCCGTGCGCCGGGCGGCCGGTTTCCGGCGGCTGTCCGGGCTGACCTGGCGGCAGACGGTCCGCGACGGGCTCGCCCTGAAGCACGGCAAGGACCTGTCCTGGAGCCAGGTGCTGCTCGCCGCGAACACGCCGATGCTGCTGAAGTCCGCGATGGTGGACGGCCGTACGGATCTGGGGGTGATGGCGTCCGGGCAGGTCGCCGGGGTGATCGACGACCTGCCGTCGTGCGCGGAGCTGGTGGAGCGGATCATGCGGGAGGCCGACGAGACGCTGGCGCGGCTCAGAGCCGTTCGATGATCGTCACGTTGGCCTGGCCGCCGCCCTCGCACATGGTCTGCAGGCCGAACCGGCCGCCGGTGCGCTCCAGTTCGTGCAGCAGCGTGGTCATCAGCTTCACGCCCGTGGCGCCGAGGGGGTGGCCCAGGGCGATGGCCCCGCCGTTGACGTTGACCCGCTCCGGGTCGGCGCCGGTCTCCTTCAGCCAGGCCAGGACGACCGGGGCGAACGCCTCGTTGATCTCGACGAGGTCGATGTCGTCGATGGTCATGCCGGTCTTCTTCAGGGCGTGGGCGGTGGCGGGGATGGGGGCGGTGAGCATGCGGATCGGGTCCTCGCCGCGCACCGAGAGGTGGTGCACGCGCGCGCGTGGCGTGAGCCCGTGGTCGCGCACGGCCCGCTCGGAGGCGAGCAGCATGGCCGCCGCCCCGTCGGAGACCTGCGAGGAGCAGGCGGCGGTGACCGTGCCGCCGTCGAGGACCGGCTTGAGGGCGGCCATCTTCTCCAGGGAGGTGTCCCGGCGCGGGCCCTCGTCGGTCGTGACCTCCGCGTACGGCACGGTCTCGCGGGCGAAGCGGCCCTCGTCGACGGCCCGCAGCGCCCTCCGGTGGGAGCGCAGGGCGAACTCCTCCTGGTCCGTCCGGCCGATCCCCCACTTCGCGGCGATCATCTCGGCGCCCACGAACTGGTTGACGGGCTTGTCCCCGTACCGGGCCCGCCAGCCCGCGCTGCCCGCGAACGGGCCCCGCGTCAGCCCGAGCGGCTCGGCGGCCTGCCGGGTGGCGAAGGCGATGGGGATCATCGACATGTTCTGCACGCCGCCCGCGACCACCAGGTCCTGCGTGCCGGACAGCACGGCCTGGGCGGCGAAGTGCACGGCCTGCTGCGAGGAGCCGCACTGCCGGTCGACGGTGACGCCCGGCACCTCCTCGGGCAGCCCCGCCGCCAGCCAGCAGGTCCGCGCGATGTCCCCGGCCTGCGGCCCCACCGCGTCCAGACAGCCGAGGACGACGTCCTCCACGGCGGCCGGGTCGGCGCCCGAGCGGCTCATCAGCTCCTTGAGCACGTGCGCGCCGAGGTCGGCCGGGTGGACCTCGCTCAGCCCTCCCCCGCGCCGCCCGACGGGCGTGCGGACCGCTTCGACGATGTAGGCCTCGGCCATGACGACTCCCTCGCGTCTGGGCGTTACTCGCGTACGGCGATCCCGTCCAGCACCATCGACAGGTACTGCCGGGCGATCTCGTCCGGGCTGTGCTGTCCGCCGGGCCGGTACCAGGAGGCGGCGACCCACACCGTGTCGCGTACGAACCGGTAGGTGAGCCGGACGTCCAGGTCGGCGCGGAAGGCCCGCTCGGCGACGCCGCGCTCCAGCGTGGACAGCCAGGCCTTCTCGAACCTGCGCTGCGACTCGGCGAGGAACGCGAACCGCTCCTGCGCCACCAGCTGCCTGCTCTCCTTCTGGTAGATCGCGACGGCCGCCCGGTGCCGGTCGATCTCCCGGAACGACTCGGTGACCAGGGCCTGAAGCGTCTCGCGCGGCCCGAGTCCGGCGCCCAGGACGGTGTCGTAGCCGTCCCACAGCTCGTCGAGGAAGGTGCGCAGGATCTCCTCCAGCATCGACTCCTTGGAGTCGAAGTGGTAGTAGAGGCTGCCGGCGAGCATCCCCGCGTGGTCCGCGATCTTGCGGACGGTGGTGGCGTTGTAGCCCTGCTCGGCGAAGACCTCGGCGGCGGTGGAGAGGAGTTCGCCGCGGCGATCGCCGGAGGTGGCGGCCGCGGCGGGCCCGGTGGCGGTCACCTGGGGCTTCTTCTTCGTAGGAGGCACGGGTCCATTGTCGTCCTAGGGGTGCCTGCTGCTGACGGAGACCACTTCTCCGGTCATGTAGGAGGAGTAGCCGGAGGCGAGGAACACGATCACGTTGGCCACCTCCCATGGCTCGGCGTGGCGCCCGTAGGCCTCGCGGGCGGTCAGCTCGGTGAGCAGCTCGGGGGTCGTCACCTTCACCAGGTGCGGGTGCAGGGCGAGGCTGGGCGCCACGGCGTTGACCCGCACCCCGTAGGCGGCGGCCTCGACCGCCGCACACCGGGTCAGCGCCATCACGCCCGCCTTCGCGGCGGCGTAGTGGGCCTGGCCGGCCTGGGCGCGCCAGCCGACGACCGAGGCGTTGTTGACGATCACGCCGCCGCCGGTGTCGCGCATGAGGCGCAGGGCGGCGCGGGTGCACCGGAACGTGCCGTTCAGCGTCACGTCCAGGACGCGGGACCACTGGTCGTCGGTCATGTCGACCAGTTCGGCGGTGCCGCCGAGGCCGGCGTTGTTGACGACGACGTCGAGGCGCCCGTGTTCCCGCACGGCGGTGTCGAAGAGGGCGCGGACCTGCGTCTCGTCGGTGACGTCGCAGGGCACGGCGGAGACCGGGCCGGTGCCGAACTCACCGGCCAGCTCCGCCTCGTACTCCTTGAGCCGCCGCACGTGCGCGTCGCTGATCAGCACGCGCGCGCCCTCCTCCAGAAGGCGCCGCGCCGTGGCCCCGCCGATGCCCGCGCCGGCCGCCGCGGTGACGACGGCGGTCCGCCCTTCCAGCAGGCCGTGACCGGGCACGTACGACGGACTCTCGACGTCTGTCATGGGCTCACGCTAACCTACCAAACACTTGTTAGGGAAGGAGGGGTGGCCGTGGACCTGGCGTTCTCCCCCGCGGACGAGGCGTTTCGCACCGAGGTGCGCGCGTGGCTGCACGCGCACGTGCCGCGTGAACCGCTGCCCTCCCTGGAGACCGAGGAGGGCTTCGCCGCGCACCGCGCCTGGGAGGCGGAGCTGGCCGCGGACCGCTGGTCGGTGGTCGACTGGCCGTCCGAGTACGGCGGGCGGGACGCGGGGCTCGTGCGTTGGCTGCTCTTCGAGGAGGAGTACTACGCGGCGGGCGCGCCGGGCCGGGTCGGTCAGAACGGCATCCATCTGCTCGCCCCGACCCTCTTCGCCCACGGCACCGCGGAGCAGCGGGCCCGCGTGCTCCCCCCGATGGCCCATGGTGAGGCGGTGTGGGCGCAGGCCTGGTCGGAGCCGGAGGCCGGTTCGGATCTGGCGTCCCTGCGGGCGAGGGCCGTGCGCACGGACGGGGGCTGGCGTTTGAGCGGGCAGAAGACCTGGTCCTCACGGGCCGCGTTCGCCGACCGCGCCTTCGGCCTGTTCCGCAGCGACCCGGACGCGCCGAAGCCCCACCAGGGCCTGACGTACCTGATGTTCGGCCTGCGGGCTCCCGGTGTCACGGTCCGCCCGATCGCCCGGCTCGACGGCAAGCCGGCGTTCGCGGAGCTGTTCCTGGACGAGGTCTTCGTGCCCGACGAGGACGTGATCGGCGCACCGGGCCAGGGCTGGCGGATCGCGATGTCGACGGCGGGGAACGAACGCGGGCTGATGCTCCGCTCCCCCGGCCGTTTCCTCGCCTCGGCGCGGCGGCTGGCCGGCCTGTGGCGGGAGCGGGGCGGCCCGGTGACCGCGCGGGACCGGGTGGCCGACGCCCTGATCGGTGCCCGCGCCTATCAACTCTTCACGTACGCGGCGGCCTCCCGCTTCCTGGACGGCGAGTCCGTCGGCCCGGAGTCGAGCATGAACAAGGTCTTCTGGTCCGAACTGGACCTGGCGCTGCACGAGACGGCCCTCGACCTCCTCGGCCCCGAGGGCGAACTGGCCGGCACGGACTGGGCGGAGCGGTACGTCTTCGCGCTGGCCGGGCCCCTCTACGCGGGGACGAACGAGATCCAGCGCGACATCATCGCCGAACGGCTGCTCGGCCTGCCGAAGGGGCGCCGCTGATGCCGGGGGCTCCGCGGGGGCCGGGGATCTCGCTGCCGCCTGGGGCGCCGCAGGTCTCACCCGAGCGGCTGACCCGGCTCACACCGAAGGAGCGCCGCTGATGCGTTTCCTCCTCGATGCCGAGCAGCGCGCCTTCGCCGCGTCGCTGGACGCCCTGCTGACGGCGGCGGACACACCGGCCGTGGTGCGGGAGTGGAGCCGGGGCGACCACGCGAGCGGGCGGGCGCTGTGGTCCCGGCTCGCGGCGGCGGGCGTGTTCGCGCTGGCGGTGCCGGAGGCGTACGAGGGCCTGGGGCCGCGGCCCGTGGAACTGGCCGTCGCCTTCGTGGAGCTGGGCCGTCACGCGGTGCCCGGGCCCCTCGTCGAGACGGTCACGGCGGCGGTGCTCCTGGCGGACTCCGCCCCGGGCACCGCGAAGCGGCTCCTGCCCGGCCTGGCGAACGGGGAGACGATCGCGACGGTGACCCCACCGGGGCCGACCGGACCCGCGCCGGAACAACCGGATCTTCCTCAGGGCCCCTACGCCCTCGACGGCGACGTCGCCGCCCTCCGGCTCTGCTGGGAACCCGACGGCGTCCGCCTCTCCCCCGGCCACGGCCCCGTCCTGCCCTCCCTGGACCCCGCCCGTCGCCTGACGCCCGTCACCCCGGGTGGTGAAATCCTCGCCGCACCCTCGCCTGCCGCCCTCCCCTGGGCCCGGCTCGCCACCGCCGCCCAGGCCCTCGGCGTGGGCCTTGCGCTGCTCGACAGGACCGTCGATCACGTCAAGCGGCGTCACCAGTTCGGCGTGCCCGTCGGCTCGTTCCAGGCGGTCAAGCACCGGCTGGCCGACGCGAAGATCGCCCTGGAGTTCGCGCGCCCCCTGGTCTTCGGCGCCGCGCTGACCCTGGACCCGGCCGACGTCGCCGCCGCCAAGGTCGCCGCGTGCGAGGCCGCGTACGCCACCGCCCGTACGGCGCTGCGCCTGCACGGCGCGATCGGCTACACCGCGGAGTACGACCTGTCGCTGTGGCTGACCAAGGCCCGGGCCCTGCGCGCCGTGTGGGGCGCCCCCGAGGAGTGCCGGGCCCTGGTCGTCAGTGCCGGTGATCGCCGCTGGTGATCTCCCGGTACTCCTCCACCGTCGGCTTCTCGATCCGCGCGTCGGGCCCGAACATGGCGTGCGCGAGCCGGGCGCGCAGCCGCTCGGACCACTTGACCTTGCGGCGTACCCCGCCCGCGTCGACCTCGGGCCCGACCTCGTACGGCGGGTTCTGCTCGTGCTGGGTGAGGGTGAACAGCTCGGCCTGCGCGAGGGGCTCGTGCACCTCGATGTACTCGCCGGTCGGCAGCCGCTTGATGGTGCCGGTCTCCCTGCCGTGCAGGACCTTGGCGCGGTCGCGGCGCTGGAGCCCCATGCAGATCTTCTTGGTGACGATGAAGGCGACGACCGGCAGCACGAACACGCCGATCCGCACGAACCAGGTGATCACGTTGATGGACAGGTGCAGATGGGTGGCGACGATGTCGTTGCCGCCGCCGATCAGCAGCACCGCGTACAGGGTCAGCCAGGCCACCCCGAGGCCGGTGCGCACGGGCACGTTCCGCGGCCGGTCCAGGATGTGGTGCTCGCGCTTGTCGCCGGTGATCCACGCCTCGATGAACGGGTAGGCGCCGAGCGCGAGCAGGATCAGCGGGAACAGCGAGAAGGGGATGAACACGCCCAGGACCAGCGTGTGGCCCCAGAGGTTGATCTCCCATCCCGGCATCACCCGGATCAGGCCCTCGGAGAAGCCGAGGTACCAGTCGGGTTGGGCGCCGGTGGTGACCAGGTCCGGGCGGTAGGGGCCGAAGGCCCACACGGGGTTGATCTGGGCGATCGCGCCCATCACCGTCAGCACGCCGAAGACGAGGAAGAAGAAGCCGCCGGCCTTGGCCATGTAGACCGGCAGGAACGACATCCCGACCACCGACCGCTCCTTGCGCCCGGGCCCCGGGAACTGGGTGTGCTTGTGGTAGAAGACCAGGATCAGATGGGCCGTCACCAGGCCCAGCATGATCCCGGGCAGCAGCAGCACATGGACCGGGAAGAGGCGCGAGATGATGTCGTCGCCCGGGAACTCCCCGCCGAACAGGAAGAACGCCACGTACGTCCCGACGATCGGGATCGACAGGATCGCGCCGTGCGCGAAGCGGATGCCGGTGCCGGACAGCAGGTCGTCGGGGAGGGAGTAGCCGGTCAGGCCCGTGATGATGCCGAGCATCAGCAGGGTCCAGCCGAACACCCAGTTGAGTTCGCGCGGCTTGCGGAAGGCGCCCGTGAAGAACACCCGCATCATGTGCACCAGCATGCCGGTGATGAAGACCAGCGCGGCCCAGTGGTGGATCTGCCGGATCAGCAGTCCGCCGCGCACGTCGAAGCTGATGTCCAGCGTGGACTCGAACGCCCTGGACATGAGCACGCCGTTCAGCTCCGTGTAGGAGCCGTGGTAGACGACCTCCTGCATGCTCGGTTCGAAGAACAGGGTGAGGTAGACGCCGGTGAGGATCAGCACGACGAAGCTGTAGAGGGTGACCTCGCCCAGCATGAAGGACCAGTGGTCCGGGAAGACCTTGCGCATGTTGGCCTTGGCCAGCGCGTAGAGCCCCAGCCGGCCGTCCGCCCAGTCGGCGAGCTTCTCGCCCTTGCCCGCGGGAGGTCTCCTGCGGGCGGAGGCCGTCCCGTACACCCGTCGTGCGCCGTCGTCGCCCATACGTCGTCGCCTCCCCGTCGGATCCTTCCCAGCGTGGCACGGCTGCACGACGGCGCCAACGGGGCGAGGAGGCGGCTAGGCCAAGGGGGCGAGCAGGCGGCTCAGCGACCGCCGGGAGCCCTCCAGCCGGGCGATGCGCTCCTCGATGCCGTGCAGCTGGTCCAGGAGCAGCGGGATCATGCAGGGCTCGATCTCGGTGTCGGCGCCGCAGACGCAGTCCAGCACCTCACGGATCACCCGGGAGGGCAGGCCGGCGTCGAGGAGCGCGCGGATCCGGCGCACGGTCAGGGGCGCGTCGGCGGCGTACACGCGCCGGCCGCCCGGGGTGCGGTCGGCGTCGAGCAGTCCCTGTTCCTCGTAGCTCCCGGTCCGGCGGATCGGCTACGGCGCGATGCGCCTGGCGAACGCCCCGCACGAGCGCTCCGGCATGACCGCCCCCATCTGGACCGCGCCCACCGACCGCCCCGAGGCGATCGCCCTGCTGCGCGAGGCGGTCGACCTCGGCGTGACCTTCTTCGACACCGCCGACGCCTACGCCCTCGGCTCGAACGAGGAACTCCTGCTCGGCCGGCTGCGCACCGACCGCATCGACCTGTTCCAGCTGCACCGGATCGACCACACGGCCGCGCGCGGGATCGCGTTCCTGCCGTACTTCCCGGTGGCCATGGGCGAGCGCGCCCGCTCGGGCGGTCCTGTCGCGCGGGTCGCGGCGGAGCTGGGCGCGACCCCGTCCCAGACGGCTCTCGCCTGGCTGCTGCACCGCGCCCCGAACGTGATCCCGATCCCCGGCACCTCGTCCCCCGCCCATCTGGCGGAGAACGCCGCCGCCCTGGAAGTCACCCTCACGGAGGACCAGTTCAAGCGCCCGGGCGCCTGATTCACACGATCCCCCGGGCCCGCGCGGCCACGAGCCACTTCGGGAACTCCCCCACCAGCCGGTCGTACAGCTCGGCGTCCGACACCTTCCGCGGGTCCTCGCCCGCGTGGAAGAACCCGGCGTTGTCGACGACCCGCTTGTCCGGCACGGCCAGCTCGTCCAGCTTGCGCAGGAAGTCGAACTGCTTGCTGCGCGGGTCACCGAAGCCGATGAACTGCCAGAACAGCGGCAGCTTCGCCGCCTTGCACAGGTACCGTTCGGCGGCGAGCTTGTTGATGGGCCCGCCGTCGGTCTGGAAGACGACCAGGGCGGGCTCGGCCGTGCCGCTGTCGAGGTAGTGGTCGATGACGGCGTCCATCGCCAGGTGGTAGCTGGTCTTCCCCATGTGTCCGAGCCCCGCCACGATCCGGTCGATCCGCCCCTGGTGATCGGCCAGGGCGATCTCCGTCTCGGCGTCGACGTCGGTGGAGAAGAACACGACCGGTACCGTGCCGTCGTCGTCCAGGTGCGCCGACAGCCCGAGCACCCGGTCGGCCAGGGCCTGCACACTGCCGTCCTTGTAGTACGGCTTCATCGAGCCGGAGTGGTCGACGACGAGGTAGACCGCGGCGCGCAGCCCGTCCAGCCCGTGCTTGGTGAGGGACACCCCGGCGCTCTTGTAGAGGTTCACCAGCGCGGGAGCGCTCTGCTGGACCTTGGTGAGACTGATCGCGGCCATGGCCTCACTCTCTCACCCCTCGACGACCACTCCGTCGCTCAGTTCCAGCACCCGGTCGGCCAGGCCGAGGAGTTGGGGGTCGTGGGTGGCGACGAGGGCCGTGACGCCCTCGCTGCGGACGACGGCCCGCAGCAGCTCCATGACCGCGAGGCCGGTGGCGGCGTCGAGCTGGCCGGTCGGCTCGTCGGCGAGCAGCAGGGCCGGGCGGTTGGCGAGCGCCCGGGCGATGGCGACGCGCTGCTGCTGCCCGCCGGACAGCTCGGCGGGCCGCTGCGCCTCGTGGCCGGCGAGGCCCACGAGGGCCAGCAGCAGCGCCACCCGTTCGTCGCGTTCGCGCGGCTCGGTCCGGCGCAGCCGCAGCGGCACGCCGACGTTCTCGGCGGCGGTGAGGATGGGGATGAGCCCGAAGGACTGGAAGACGAAACCGATCCGGTCGCGGCGCAGTTCCAGCAGCCCGCCCTCGCCCAGGGCCGACAGGTCCGTGCCGCCCACGACTACCCGGCCGCGCTGCGGGGAGTCGAGGCCGCCGATCAGATGGAGCAGCGTCGACTTGCCGGAGCCCGAACGGCCCTTGAGCGCGACCAGTTCACCGCGCCGCACGGCGAAGGTGGCCCCGCGCAGCGCGTGGACGACCGCGGCGCCCGTGCCGTAGGAGTGGTGCAGGTCCTCCACGCGCAGCATCGGCTCGTCGGAGGCGTCGTCGGCGAGGGCGGCACCGGACCCCGGGCTGGTGTTCTCGGTCATCACCGCATCCCATACGGAACCGGTCCGGACGGTCAAGAGCTGAACGACCCAGGTTCGAACGCATGTGCCGTACTCGTAAGTCCATGATATGCATGCCGAGTTGGGGAAACAGTGGCTCGGCCATCGGGTGGGGGAAGAGTGACGGGCTTACTGCTGCTGCGCCTGCGCGCGCACCGGCTGCTGCTCACGGCCGCCCTGCTCGCCGTCCTGCTGACCACCTCGGTGCTCGCCGCCCTCACGGCCTTCTCCGGCTCCGTCGGGGACGCGGCACTGCGCGGCACCCTGGGCGGCCGGGCCGCGGCCTCCGCCTCCCTCGTCGTCGAGGCGGACGTGCCCCGGGAGCGGCGGGACGCGGCACAGCGGGCCGTGGTGCGCGGGGCGCGGGAGGCGTTCGGCGGACTGCCGGTGACCGTGCGGAGGCTGGAGCGGTCCGGGCCGTACGCGCTGCCCCGCTCCCTGCAGAGCGCCGAGGCCCGCGCCGGGGAGCCCGACCTCACGCACCTGGCCGCCCTGGACCGGTCACGGATCAGGCTCGTCTCGGGCACCCTGCCGGGACCGGCCCCGGCCGCCCGCACGGCCGCCGTGCCCGTCGCCCTGCCGGAGGCGGCCGCCGAGAAGCTCGGGCTCGAGCCCGGGGCGCAGGTCACGCTCACCGACCGGCTGGGCGGCGAGCCCCTCCGGGTGCGGGTGACCGGCGTGTACCGGGCGGCCGACAGCTCCGATCCCTACTGGCAGGCGGACACGCTCGGCGGCCAGGGCGTGCGCACCGTCGCCTTCACCACGTACGGGCCGCTGCTGGCCGACGCGTCGGTGCTCGCCTCCGGCCGCGCCACCGAGGACGGCACGGGCTGGGTGGCGACGGCCGACTACCGGACGTTCACCACCGACGGCATGGACGCGCTCCGCGCGGCCGCCGTCCGCGCGGCCGGGGCCCTGCGCGAGGACCCGGCGCTCGGCGGTGACGCCGATGTGCGCACCGGGCTGCCCGAGGTGCTCGACCGGACCGGGCGGACCCTGCTGGTGTCCCGCTCCACGCTGCTGATCGTCTCCGTGCAGCTGGTGCTGCTCGCCGGGTACGCGCTGCTGCTGGTGGCGCGGCTGCTGGGCAGTGAACGGGCGGGCGAGACCGAGCTGTTGCGGGCCAGGGGCGCGTCGCGCGGGCGGATCATCTCGCTCGCGGCGCTGGAGGCGCTGCTGCTCGCGGTCCCCGCCGCGGTCTGTGCCGCGCTGCTGTCCGGGCCGCTGGCGCGGCTGCTGGCCCGGTGGTCCTCACTCGACCGGATCGGGCTGCGGCTCGACACGGCGCCGTCGGGCGGGGTCTGGCTGGTCGCGTCCGGGGTGGCGGTGGCGTGCGCGGCGGCGGTCGTGGCGCCCGCGCTGGCGGCGACGGCGGGTACGACGGTACGGCTGCGGCGCGTGCGCGCGGCCACGGCGGCCGCGCCCGTGCGCGCCGGAGCCGACATCGGGCTGCTGCTGATCGCGGGTGTGGCGTACTGGCAGCTGGAACGGCAGACCGACGCGACCGGCGGCGGGGTGCTCAGCCGGGACCGGGCCGGGGAGCTGGGCATCGACCCGCTGCTGGTCGCGGCGCCCGCGCTGGCGCTGCTGGCCGGCACGGTGCTGACGCTGCGTCTGCTGCCGCTGCTGGCCCGGCTCGCCGAGCGGCGGTCCGCGAGGGGGCGCGGGCTGCCGGCGGCACTGGCGGGCTGGCAGTTCAGCCGGCGCCCGCTGCGCGGGGCGGGCCCGGTGCTGCTGCTGGTCATCGCCGTGGCGACGGGGATGCTGGCGATCGGGCACGGCGCGTCCTGGGACCGGTCGCAGGACGACCAGGCCGACTTCCGGACGGGCGCCGCCGTCCGGGTCCTCGACCACCGGCCGGGCAGTCCCGGCCAGACCGGCCTCTACGCCGCGCTGCCCGGGGCCCGGGACGCCGCGCCCGCGCACCGCACCACCCTGGCGCTCTCCGGCGACCGCGAGGCGACGGTCCTCGCCCTGGACACGGCCCACGCCCGGGACGGCATGCTGATGCGCGGCGATCTCGCCGAGCAGCCCCCGGCGGCACTGCTGCGGGCCCTCGACCCGCCCGCGCGGGACGACGACCGGGCGCTGCGGCTCCCCGACGGCACCCGGCGGATCACCCTCGACGTGCGGATCGCCGACGAGCGGTCCCGCACGGGGCGCTCCCCTTCCGGCCGCGCGCCCCTGCTCACGGTGGTCGTGGAGGACCGGTACGGCATCGCGTACCGGCTGGGCGCCGGGAGCGTCCCGGTGGACGGCCGGGTCCACCGGGCCACGCTCGACCTGGACGTGACGGCGACGGGCCGCCGTGCCGCCCCGGCCGGACCGCTGCGGCTGACCGGGCTGCAGCTCGACGACACCTCCCCCGCCGTCCGACCGGAACACCACCGGTTCACCCTCGAACGGCTGCTCGCCACCGGCCGCGACGGCGCCGCGCGGACCGTCCCGGCGCCCGCCGGGACGCGCTGGCGGGGCGACCGGTCCGTGACGGAGAACGGCGAGGTCGTCGCCCGTTCGGCCGCCGGGCCGGCCGTGTCGGGGACCGCGCCGATGACCGTGGCGTACGGCACCGGCGCCGACCCCGACGCGAACGAGGGAGCCTCGCGGATCTACACGGTCCGCGTCGCCACCACCGGAGCCGGGGCACCGCGCGGCCTCTTCGCCGTCGCCACCCGGGACTTCCTGCGGGCGGCGGGGGCCGGGCCCGGCGACACCATCGACGTACCGCTGTCCGGGGAGCAACTGCGGGTGCGGATCGTGCGGTCGGTCGAGGACCTGCCGACCACCGCCGCCGGCCTGGACGGGGAGGCCGTGGACGGCGGGGCGCTGCTGCTCGACCTGCGGGCCGTCGACGCCGTGCTGGCCCAGCGGGCCGCGACGCCGCTCGCCCCCACCGAGTGGTGGGTGAGCGCCGCCCCCGGCAAGGCCGCCGAGGTCGTCGCGGCGCTGCGGGCGCGTCCCGACCTCGAACCGCAGCGGGTGCTGGTGCGGGACGAGACCGCGGCCGAGCTGCTGCGGGACCCGCTCGGCGCCGGGCCGCGCTCGGCGCTGACGGCGGTGGCGCTGGCCGCCGTGGCCCTCGCCGCCGGCGGGTTCGCGGTGAGCGCGGCCGGGGCGCGGCGGGAGCGGTCGGCGGAGTTCGCGGTGCTGCGCGCCCTGGGCACGCCCCGCCGGGATCTCGCCCGGCTCGTCGCGACGGAGCAGAGCCTGCTCATCGGCGCCGGTCTGCTCGCCGGGCTCGGGCTCGGCACCGTCCTGACCCGGGCCGTCGTGCCGCTGATCGTGCTGAGCTCCTCGGCCGCGCGGCCGGCCCCGCCCGTCCTCGTCGAACTCCCGGTGTCCCGGGTGGCCCTGCTCCTGGCGGGGGTGGCCGCCCCGCTGCTGCTGATCACCGTCGCGTCGGCGCTGCGCCGTGCCGAGCCGGCGGTGGCGCTCCGCCATCAGGGGGAGGACTGAGCCATCAGGGGGACGACTGAGATGCCGCCGAACGCGCAGGGCGCGCCGTGGGTGCGGACCCGGCTGCGGACCGCGCCCTGGTCCGCCGTCACCTTCGGTGTGCTGGTGCTGGTCACGGCGTTCCTCGCGGCCGTCCTGCCCCGGGCCGTCGAGGCGTACGAGACGGACGGGCTGCGCGAGGCCGTCGCCGAGGCCTCGCCCGAGTCCACCGTGCTGGAGCTGAAGGCGCCGCCACCCGGTCTCGAACGGCCGGAGGCGGCCCGGGCGGACGCGGTCCTGCCGGAGGCGCTCGCGGCGGTCGACGCCCAGGCGCGGACGCTGCTGCCCGGGCCGCTGCGGGCGGACCCGGCCGAGTCGGCGTACGGGGTGCGGACCGGAAAGAGCCTGGAGGCCCTGGACGCCTCGCTGCCCCGGCCGGACGGGCTGCCGCCGCGGTTCACCCTGCTGGCGCAGTCGGGAGCGGCCGGCCACGCCACCGTGCGGGAGGGACGGCTGCCCACCGCCGGCGCGGTGAGCGTGGACACCAGGTCGGTCGAGGGCGCCGTGACCAGCGACACCGCCCGCACGCTGCGGCTGCGGGCCGGCTCCACCCTCAGCCTGGCGGGCTTCCCCGACGGGCCGCTGACCGTGCGGATCACCGGCGTCCTCGAACCCCGCCACCCGCAGCGGAGTTACTGGTCCGCAGAACCGGTCCTGCGCACCCCGGCCCTGGCCACCACCTCCGGCCGGCCGCCGCAGTTCTACTGGGAGGCGGGCGTCCTGCTGGCGCCCGGAGCCGCGCCGGCGCTGCTGGGCGGCCAGGGCGAGCCGGAGAAGTACTGGCGCATCGCGCCCGCGACCGGGCGGCTCACCGGGTCGGACACCTCGGCACTCCTCGCGGCGGTCGCGTCCCTGGAGGACGGGCCCGGGCTGGTGCGGATGCGCGGGGTCGCCGGTCCGACGGCGCAGCTGTCCACCGGTCTGGAGCAGGTGATCGGCGCCTACGCCGAGACCCGGGAGGCGATCACGCCCGTGGTCGCCGTCGCGGCCTTCGGGATCGCCGCGGTCGCCGTCGTCGTCCTGGTCATGGCCGCCGGCCTGGCCGCCGCCCGCCGCGACGAGGAACTCGCCCTGCTGCGGGCCCGGGGCGGCTCCCTGCGCGGCATCGGCGGGCGGCTGCTGGCCGAGACCGCGGTGCCGGCGGTGCCGGCGGCGGCCTGCGGCCTGCTGCTCGCCCTGCTCGTGGTGGACGAGGGCCCGCCGCTGCCCGCCGTGCTCGGGGCGGGCGCCGTGGCCCTGCTCGCCTGTGCCGGGCTGCCGGTGCGCGCGGTCGTGGCGCATCGTCGGCCGCGGGCGCACCGGGAGCGCGACGACCTCGCCCACGCCCGGCCCGGCGCGCGCCGCACGGTCGCCGAACTGACCGTGCTGGTGCTGGCGGCCGGCTCGGTGGCGGCGCTGCGCCGCCGCGGTACGGAAGGGTCGGGAGACGTGCTGGTGAGCGCCGCACCGGTGCTCGTCGGGGTGGTCGCCGCGCTGCTCCTGGTGCGGCTGTACCCGCTGCCGCTGCGGTGGGCCGCCGGTCCGGCCGGGCGGCTGCGCGGCCTGGTCGGGTTCCTGTCGCTGGCCCGCGCGGGCCGCTCCCCGGCGGCGGTCGCCGTGCTGCCGCTGCTCGCCCTGCTGACCGCCCTGACGATGGCGGCGTTCGGAGGGTCCGTGCTGACCGGCGTGGCGGACGCCCGGGACCGGGCCGCGCTGCTGGAGGCGGGCGCGGACGCGCGGATCGACACCACCGACGGCGACCCGCTCCCGGCGGAACTGGCCCCGGCGGTACGGGGGGTGGCGGGCGTACGGCAGGTCACGGCCGTGCGTTTCGAGTTCGCCGGGGAGCGCCCCTCGGACGAGACGCGGTCGCTGACCGTGGTCGGGGTGGAGCCGGGGACGTACGCGGACGTGGCCCGGCGGATGGGGCTCGGGAGTTTCCCGGCCGGCCGGCTGGGCGCCGGGGGCGGGGTGCTGGACGCCGTCGCCTCACCCGAGGTCGCGGAGCGGCTCGGGCGGGCGCCGCGCCGGATCGTCACGGACGGCGGGCCCGTCACGGTTCGGATCACCGCCGTCCGCCCCCGCACCCCGGCCGTCCCCGAGGGCGAGTTCCTGCTGGTCGACGCGGCGGGCCTGAAGGGCCGCGGGGGTCCCACGACCCTGCTGGCGGCCGGTGCCGGACTCGACGCGAAGGCGCTGCGGGCGGCCGTGCGCGGCGCCGGGCCCGGCCTCTCCGTGACCCTGCGCGGCGAGGAGCGGGCGGCGCTGTCCGACTCGCCGCTGCAGAGGGGCGCCGAACGGATCTACCTCTGGGCCGTCGTCGCCGGTGCGGGGTACGCCGTGCTCGCCCTGGTGCTCGGCCTGCTGCGGGCCGCGCCGGAACGGGCCGCGCTGCTGGCCCGGCTGCGCACCCTGGGCCTGACGACCCGCCAGGGGCGCCGGCTGCTCGGCCTGGAGGCGCTGCCCCAGGCGCTCCTCGCGGCCGGCGGGGGCATGGCCGTCGGCTGGGCCACGGTGGGGCTGCTCTCACCGGGCGTCGACCTGGACCGGCTCGCCCTGGCCGACGCGTCCGGCGGCGGGGTGCCGGGCGGTGCCGTGCTGCGGGCCGACGTGTGGGCGCTGGCCCTGCCGGCCGCGGTCACGGTGCTGCTGGCGGCGGCGGTGGCCGTCGCGCAGGCCTGGTGGGCGGGGCGCCGGACACCGATCACTCACCTCAGGGCAGGAGATATGCGATGAGCGGTACGACGGAGTCGCTCGCGGAGCTGGAGCGGCGGGCGGCGCACCACCGCGACCGGCCGGCGTACGGGCACGATGCCCTGATCGCCTGCGACCGGCTGGTGCGCGTCTTCGCCAAGCGCGGCGGCGGGGACGCGGTGGAGGTGCAGGCGCTCCAGGGGCTGGATCTGCTGGTCCGCGAGGGCGAGTTGATGGCGCTGGTGGGGGCGTCCGGCAGCGGCAAGTCGACGTTGATGAGCATCCTCGCGGGCCTGGACGTGCCCACCGCGGGTGCCGCGAAGGTCGCGGGGCACGATCTGCTGGCGATGGACGCCAAGGCGCGGCTGCGGTACCGGCGTGAGGTGGTCGGCTTCGTCTGGCAGCAGACGGCCCGCAATCTGCTGCCGTATCTGACGGCGGCGCAGAACGTGGCGCTGCCCATGCAGCTGGCGGGCCGCTCCCGGAGGGAACGGGCCGGGCGGGCGGACGAGTTGCTCTCCCTGCTGGGCGTCGCGGACTGCCGGGACCGGCGTCCGCAGCAGATGTCCGGCGGCCAGCAGCAGCGCGTCGCGATCGCCGTCGCCCTCGCCAACGCCCCCGCCGTGCTGCTCGCCGACGAGCCTACCGGCGAGCTGGACTCGGCGACCGGGCAGCAGGTCTTCGCGGCGTTCCGCCGGGCCAACGAGGAGCTGGGCACGACGATCGTCATCGTCACGCACGACCAGGCGGTGTCCGACGAGGTCCGCCGCACGGTCGCGATCCGCGACGGCCGCACCTCGACGGAGGTCCTGCGCCGCACGGAGGTCGACGAGGCGGGCCGGGAGTCCCTGGTGGCGCGCGAGTACGCGATGCTCGACCGCGCGGGCCGCCTGCAGCTGCCGGCCGAGTACACGGCGGCCCTGGGCATGCGGGACCGGGTGCTGCTGGAGCTGGAGGAGGATCACGTCCAGGTATGGCCGGACGGGAACGGCAACAGCAACAGCAACAGCAACAGCAACAGCAACAGCAACAGCAACAGCAACGGAAACGCGAAGGGGGACGCGAACGGGGACGAAACCGGCTGAGGACGTGCGACAGCGCCTGCCCGGGCGTCCGGTCGGGGACTGTCGGGCAGACGCTGTCTGTGTTCCGTACGCCGTTGTACGGGACGTCTTGTGAGGTTCCGTCAGACCATCAGGGCCCGGTCCGTCGGGCGGATCGGCGCCGGCAGGTCGCTGGCGCCCGTGAGGTGGCGGTCCACTCCGCGCGCCGCCGAGCGGCCCTCCGCGATCGCCCAGACGATGAGCGACTGGCCGCGGCCCGCGTCACCGGCGACGAACACGCCCGGCACGTTGGTCTGCCAGTCGGCGTCGCGGGCGATGTTGCCGCGCTCGTCGAGCTCCAGGCCGAACTGCTCGACCAGGCCGTTCTCGCGGTCGGTGCCCGTGAAGCCCATCGCCAGCGTCACCAGCTGGGCCGGGATCTTGCGCTCGGTGCCCGGCTTCGAGGTCAGCTTGCCGTCGATGAACTCCACCTCGGTGAGGTGCAGCCACTGGACGTTGCCGTCCTCGTCGCCCTCGAAGTGGGTCGTCGAGACGGAGTAGACGCGCTCGCCGCCCTCCTCGTGGGCCGAGGTGACCTTGTACAGCATGGGGAAGGTCGGCCAGGGCTGGTTGGTCGGGTGCCGCTCGTCGTTCGGGCGGGGCATGATCTCCAGCTGCGTGACGGAGGCCGCGCCCTGGCGGTGGGCGGTGCCCACGCAGTCCGCGCCGGTGTCGCCGCCGCCGATGACCACGACGTGCTTGCCCTCGGCGGAGATCGGGGGCGCCACGTAGTCGCCCTCCTGGACCTTGTTGGCCAGGGGCAGGTACTCCATGGCCTGGTAGATGCCCTTGAGCTCGCGGCCGGGCACCGGCAGGTCGCGGGCCGTGGTCGCGCCGACGGCCAGGACGACCGCGTCGTAGCGCTTCTTCAGGTCCGTGGCCTTCAGGTCGCGGCCGATCTCGATGCCCGTGCGGAAGCGGGTGCCCTCCGCGCGCATCTGCTCGATGCGGCGGTTGATGTGCCGCTTCTCCATCTTGAACTCGGGGATGCCGTAGCGGAGGAGGCCTCCGATGCGGTCCGCGCGCTCGTAGACGGCGACGGTGTGGCCGGCGCGGGTCAGCTGCTGGGCGGCGGCGAGGCCCGCCGGGCCCGAGCCGACGACCGCGACGGTCTTGCCGGACAGGCGCTCCGGGATCTGCGGGGCGACGTCCCCGGTCTCCCACGCCTTGTCGATGATCGAGACCTCGACGTTCTTGATGGTGACCGGCGGCTGGTTGATGCCGAGCACACACGCCGACTCGCACGGGGCCGGGCACAGGCGGCCCGTGAACTCCGGGAAGTTGTTCGTCGCGTGCAGCCGCTCCGACGCCGCGCCCCAGTCCTCGCGGTAGGCGTAGTCGTTCCACTCGGGGATGAGGTTCCCCAGCGGGCAGCCGTTGTGGCAGAACGGGATGCCGCAGTCCATGCAGCGGCTGGCCTGCTTGCTGATGATCGGCAGCAGGGAGCCGGGGACGTAGACCTCGTTCCAGTCCTTGACGCGCTCCTCGACGGGGCGGGACTTGGCGACCTCGCGCCCGTGGTTCAGGAAGCCCTTCGGGTCAGCCATTGATCGCCGCCTCCATCATCTTCTCGTGGGTCTCGGTCTCGGAGAGACCGGCTCGCTCGGCGGCGTCCTTGGCGGCGAGCACTGCCTTGTACGTGCTGGGGATGATCTTGCTGAAGCGCTCGACGGCGGTGTCCCACTCGGCCAGGAGCTTCTCGGCGACGGTGGAGCCCGTCTCCTCCTGGTGGCGGCGGACCACGTCGTGCAGCCACTGCTTGTCGGTGTCGTCCAGCGCCTCGATGGCGTCCACGTTGCCCACGTTGACGTTGTCCCGGTCGAGGTCGATCACGTAGGCGATACCGCCGGACATGCCGGCCGCGAAGTTGCGGCCCGTCTCGCCGAGGACCACCGCGTGACCACCGGTCATGTACTCGCAGCCGTGGTCGCCCACGCCCTCGGAGACGACCGTCGCGCCGGAGTTGCGGACGCAGAACCGCTCACCGGTCTTGCCGCGCAGGAACATCTCGCCGCCGGTGGCGCCATAGCCGATGGTGTTGCCGGCGATGACGCTGTACTCGGCGAGGTGGTCGGCCGCGCGGTCCGGGCGGACGATGATCCGGCCGCCGGACAGGCCCTTGCCGACGTAGTCGTTGGCGTCGCCCTCCAGGCGCAGCGTCACACCGCGCGGCACGAACGCGCCGAAGGACTGGCCGGCGGAGCCGGTGAAGGTGATGTCGATGGTGTCGTCGGGCAGGCCCGCGCCACCGAACTTCTTCGTCACCTCGTGGCCGAGCATGGTGCCGACCGTGCGGTTGATGTTGCGGATCTCGACCTGGGCGCGCACCGGCTGGGCCTCGGTGGCGTCCGAGGCGGCCAGGGCGTCCGCGGCCAGCTTGATCAGCTGGTTGTCGAGCGCCTTCTCCAGGCCGTGGTCCTGGGCGATGAGCTGGTGGCGCACCGCGCCCTCGGGCAGCTCGGGCACGTGGAACAGCGGCTCCAGGTCCAGGCCCTGCGCCTTCCAGTGGTTCACCGCGCGGGTGACGTCGAGGGCCTCGGCGTGGCCGACGGCCTCCTCGATGGAGCGGAAGCCCAGCTCGGCGAGGATCTCGCGGACCTCTTCGGCGATGTACTGGAAGAAGTTCACGACGTACTCGGCCTTGCCGTTGTACCGCTCGCGCAGCACCGGGTTCTGCGTGGCGATGCCGACCGGGCAGGTGTCCAGGTGGCAGACGCGCATCATGACGCAGCCGGAGACGACGAGCGGCGCGGTCGCGAAACCGAACTCCTCGGCGCCGAGCAGCGCGGCGATGACCACGTCACGGCCGGTCTTCAGCTGGCCGTCCGTCTGGACGACGATCCGGTCGCGCAGGCCGTTGAGCAGCAGGGTCTGCTGGGTCTCGGCGAGGCCCAGCTCCCACGGACCACCGGCGTGCTTCAGCGAGGTGAGCGGGGAGGCACCCGTACCACCGTCGTGACCGGAGATCAGGACGACGTCCGCGTGCGCCTTGGACACACCCGCGGCGACCGTGCCGACGCCGACCTCCGAGACCAGCTTCACGTGAATCCGCGCCTGCGGGTTCGCGTTCTTCAGGTCGTGGATCAGCTGCGCCAGGTCCTCGATGGAGTAGATGTCGTGGTGCGGCGGCGGGGAGATCAGGCCCACGCCCGGCGTCGAGTGCCGCGTCTTGGCGACCCAGGGGTAGACCTTGTGGCCGGGCAGCTGGCCGCCCTCGCCGGGCTTGGCGCCCTGGGCCATCTTGATCTGGATGTCGTCGGAGTTGACCAGGTACTCGGAGGTCACGCCGAAGCGGCCGGAGGCGACCTGCTTGATCGACGACCGGCGGGCCGGGTCGTACAGGCGCTCCGGGTCCTCGCCGCCCTCACCGGTGTTGGACTTGCCGCCCAGCTGGTTCATGGCGATGGCGAGGGTCTCGTGCGCCTCCTGCGAGATGGAGCCGTACGACATGGCACCGGTGGAGAAGCGCTTGACGATCTCGGAGACCGGCTCGACCTCGTCGATGGAGATCGGCTGCCGGTCCGACTTGAAGCCGAACAGGCCGCGCAGCGTCATCAGCCGCTCGGACTGCTCGTTCACGCGCTCGGTGTACTTCTTGAAGATGTCGTACCGGCCGGAACGCGTGGAGTGCTGGAGGCGGAAGACCGTCTCCGGGTCGAACAGGTGCGGCTCGCCCTCGCGGCGCCACTGGTACTCGCCGCCTATCTCCAGCGCGCGGTGCGCCGGGGCGATGCCGGAGGCCGGGTAGGCCTTGGCGTGCCGGGCGGCGACCTCCTTGGCGATGACGTCGATGCCGACGCCGCCGATCTTGGTGGCCGTGCCGTTGAAGTACTTCTCGACGAAGGCCTCGTCGAGACCGACGGCCTCGAAGACCTGGGCGCCGCGGTAGGAGGCGACGGTCGAGATGCCCATCTTCGACATGACCTTCAGCACGCCCTTGCCGAGGGCGTAGATGAGGTTGCGGATGGCCTTCTCGGGCTCGACGCCGGGCAGGAAGGTGCCGGCGCGGACCAGGTCCTCGACGGACTCCATCGCCAGGTACGGGTTGACGGCGGCGGCGCCGTAGCCGATGAGCAGGGCGACGTGGTGGACCTCGCGGACGTCGCCGGCCTCGACCAGCAGGCCCACCTGGGTGCGCTGCTTGGTGCGGATGAGGTGGTGGTGGACGGCCGCGGTGAGCAGCAGCGACGGGATCGGCGCGTGCTCGGCGTCGGAGTGGCGGTCCGACAGGACGATCAGGCGGGCACCGTTGTCGATGGCGGCGTCGGCCTCGGCACAGATCTCCTCGATCCGCGCGGCCAGCGCGTCACCGCCGCCGTGCACCCGGTACAGGCCGGACAGGGTCGCGGCCTTGAAGCCGGGCATGTCGCCGTCGGCGTTGATGTGGATGAGCTTGGCCAGCTCGTCGTTGTCGATGACCGGGAAGGGCAGCACGACGCTGCGGCAGGAGGCCGCGTTCGGGTCGAGCAGGTTGCCCTGCGGGCCCAGCGAGGAGCGCAGGGAGGTGACGAGTTCCTCGCGGATGGCGTCCAGCGGCGGGTTGGTGACCTGCGCGAACAGCTGCGTGAAGTAGTCGAACAGCAGCCGCGGGCGGTCCGACAGCGCGGCGATCGGCGAGTCGGTGCCCATCGAGCCGATCGGCTCGGCGCCCGCCTTGGCCATCGGCGCGAGGATGACGCGCAGCTCCTCCTCGGTGTAGCCGAAGGTCTGCTGGCGGCGGGTGACCGAGGCGTGGGTGTGGACGATGTGCTCGCGCTCGGGCAGGTCGCCCAGCTCGATCTCGCCGGCCTCCAGCCACTCCGCGTACGGGTTCTCGGCGGCCAGCTCGGCCTTGATCTCGTCGTCCTCGATGATGCGGTGCTCGGCGGTGTCGACGAGGAACATGCGGCCGGGCTGCAGACGGCCCTTGCGGACGACCCTGGAGGGGTCGATGTCCAGGACGCCGACCTCGGAGCCGAGGACGACGAGGCCGTCGTCGGTGACCCAGTAGCGGCCGGGGCGCAGGCCGTTGCGGTCGAGGACCGCGCCGACCTGGGTGCCGTCGGTGAAGGTGACACAGGCCGGGCCGTCCCAGGGCTCCATCATCGTGGAGTGGAACTGGTAGAAGGCGCGCCGGGCCGGGTCCATGGAGTCGTGGTTCTCCCACGCCTCCGGGATCATCATCAGCACCGAGTGCGGCAGGGAACGGCCGCCCAGGTGCAGCAGCTCCAGGACCTCGTCGAAGGAGGCGGAGTCGGAGGCGTCCGGGGTGCAGATCGGGAAGATCCGCTCCAGGTCGTCGCGGCCGCCGAAGAGGTCGGAGACGAGCTGCGACTCGCGGGCCACCATCCAGTTGCGGTTGCCCTTGACGGTGTTGATCTCACCGTTGTGCGCGACGAAGCGGTAGGGGTGGGCCAGCGGCCACGACGGGAACGTGTTCGTCGAGAACCGGGAGTGCACGAGCGCGATCGCGGAGGCGAAGCGGCGGTCGGACAGGTCCGGGAAGAAGGGCTCCAGCTGGCCGGTGGTCAGCATGCCCTTGTAGACGATGGTCCGCGCGGACAGCGACGGGAAGTACACGCCGGCCTCGCGCTCGGCGCGCTTGCGCAGCACGAAGGCCTTGCGGTCGAGGGCGATGCCCGTGGCGGGCACGGCGGTGCCGTCGCTGACGAAGATCTGGCGGAAGACCGGCATGGTCGACCGGGCGGTGGCGCCCAGCAGCTGCGGAGCGACGGGCACCTCGCGCCAGCCGAGGACGGTCAGGCCCTCGTCGGCGGCGATCGTCTCGATCTGTGAGACGGCTTCGGCGGTGGCGTCCTCCGGCAGGAAGGCGATGCCGACCGCGTAGGCACCCGCCTCGGGGAGTTCGAATCCGGCCACGTCACGGAAGAAGGCGTCCGGGACCTGCGACAGGATTCCGGCGCCGTCACCCGAGTCGGGCTCGGAGCCGGTGGCACCGCGGTGTTCGAGGTTGCGCAGGACGGTCAGAGCCTGCTCGACCAGGGTGTGGGACGCCTCGCCGGTGAGGGTGGCGACGAAGCCGACGCCGCAGGCGTCGTGCTCGTTGCGGGGGTCGTACATACCCTGCGCAGCAGGGCGAGCATCCATGAACGACCAGTTCTGGCCATTCGCGGAGTGCTGGGACGGCTGGCGCGGCGTACGCATCGGCTCTCCCGTCGTCGTCATGTGGCATATGCAAAGTGCCGAGGGACGACGTTGGCCCTCGCGTGATCGCAAAATTTCGTGCAGGTTACATGATGGAGCGGTTCTCGGGAACCGGGATAACCCGTTCCAACATGCGGACACCGCTGGCTCGCGGCGGGGGTACCGCGCCCGCGGTGGAAGCTATGGGGGGCCAGCACGGAACGACCGGGTGAGATCGATGCCCGTCGGGCCCGACGGTGGTACGGGCGTCTTCGCCCGCCCCACTGGGATGCGCGGCGGGCCTCATTGCCCGCAGCGCTTACGGCTCATGCCCCGTGGTTGCAGGTTCGAAACCAGCGAGTAACGGCTACTTATGCGGCCCATCGCATAAGTCGGAGCCGCGCTATCCTACGGCCGTTCCGAACAGCGTGCCCAGGGCGTACGTCACACCGGCCGCGGCACCCCCCAGGAACAGCTGGCGCAAACCGCTGTACCACCAGGTCCGGGCGGTCACCCTCGCCACCACCGCACCGCACATGAAGAGCCCCAGCAGCGCCAGCAGCACGGCCGGCCACAGGCTGCTCGCCCCCAGCAGATAGGGCAGTACGGGAATCAGCGCGCCCAGCGCGAAGGAGCCGAAGCTCGACACGGCGGCCACGGTGGGCGAGGGCAGATCGGCGGGGTCGATGCCCAGCTCCTCACGGGCGTGGATCTCCAGTGCCTGCTCGGGATCCTTCGACAGCTGCCGGGCCACCTCCGCGGCCAGTCCCGGCTCGACGCCTCTCGCCTCGTAGAGCGCGGCCAGCTCGGCCTCCTCGTCCTTCGGATGCTTGCGCAGCTCGCGCCGCTCCACGTCCAGCTCGGCCTCGACGAGCTCGCGCTGCGAGGCGACGGAGGTGTACTCGCCGGCGGCCATGGAGAAGGCGCCGGCGGCCAGGCCCGCGAGCCCGCTGAGGACGACGGTGTGCTGACCGGCCGCCCCGCCCGCGACACCGGTCATCAGGGCGAGGTTGGAGACGAGGCCGTCCATCGCACCGAACACCGCGGGACGCAGCCAGCCGCCGTTCACGTCCCGGTGGGTGTGGTTGTCCCGGTGCGCCTCGTGCAGCGCCGCCTCGGTCTCGATGATGGCCATGGAAAGAACCCCACTCCCCTACTTTGGACAAGTTCCAGAGTTTTACAACACCAAAACTACGCCCGGAATTCCGTTCCCGCCAGCAAGGAAAGGCTGGGCTAACCTGCGGTTTTACCGTTTTCCGCTCACTTGATCATGGGCCCGCGCAGATGTCGACCGGGTGATGCTGGGGCTCGTGAGGCTCGCCGGGGTCGTCGCAGTGGGACACATGCCGTATGGCATCGATCGCCTGCATCCCCTCCGCCCCGGCGCCCGGGGACGCCGCCGGACTCCGCGCGCGGGCCCGGGGCGCACTGCTGGGCCTGGCCGTCGGTGACGCCCTCGGGGCGCCCGCCGAGAACATGAAGCCGTCCGAGATCCGCGCCCGGTGGGGCCGCATCACGGGCTACGTGGCCGAGAAGCCGTCCGGCACGGACGACACCGAGTACGCGATCTTCTCCGGCCTCCTCCTCGCCCGGCACGGCTCCGCCCTCACCCCGGCCCATGTGGAGGCGGCCTGGCACGAACTGATCGCCGACCGCGACGAGGGGCCCTTCCGGGGCGCCGGGTTCAGTGAACGCGGCACGCTGGAGAACCTGCGCCGGGGCCTGGCCGCCCCCATCTCCGCCCAGCACCGGCACGCCTGGAGCGACGGCCTGGCCATGCGCGCGGCCCCCTTCGGGGTGTTCGCGGCGGGCCGCCCCGCGGAGGCGGCCCGGCTGGTCGCGATCGACGGCTCGGTGAGCCACGACGGCGAGGGCATCTACGGCGGCCAGGCGGTGGCGGCCGGGGTGGCGGCGGCGATGGCCGGGGCCCCGCCGATCGCGGTCGTGGCCGCCGCCCTGGCGGTCGTGCCCGACGACTCCTGGACGGCCCGCAGCCTGCGCCGCGCGGTGACCGTGGCCCACCGCGGCGAACGCGCGGTCCGCTCGGCGGTCGTCATCGGCGGCTACCCCTGGACCGACCTGGCCCCCGAGGCGGTCGCCCTCGCCTTCGGCGCGTACGCGGCGGCCGACGGCGACTTCGAGCAGTCCGTCCTGACCGCGGTGAACATGGGCCGCGACGCGGACACGACGGCGGCGGTGGCGGGCGCGCTGGCGGGCGCGACCAGGACGATGTCGGCGATCCCCGCGGCCTGGGCGTCGGCCATCACCCCGGCCCGGGGCACCTGCCTCCCGGCGATGGCGGGCCACCACGTCCTGGAGGTGGCGGACCTGCTGACACCGGCGGCCCCCGGCCCACAACCGGAGCCGACGGACTTCGTCCTGGCGGCGGGCGAGGGAACGGAGGCCGTTTCATGACAACGCACGAGCCCGCGGCCGCCGACGGCGAGGTCGCCCCACGGGAGACCAGGACCCCTCGGGTGACAGTCACGGGCGGTGCGCGGGCGGGAGACAAAAGGGCCGAAGGCGAAGCCGAGGCCCCCGGACGCGCCGAAGGCCTCCTGCTGGGCCTGGCGGCCGGCGACGCCGCCGGCTGGCCCGCCGCCCGCCACCGAGCCGCCCGGATGCCCGACTGGACCCGCCGCCTCACCCGCGAACTCGACACCTTCGCCGAACACAACGCGACGACCACCCTCCCCGTCCCCATCGCCCTGAACCAGCCCCCCGAGCCCCTCCGCCTCGGCCCCTCCGACGACGCGGAATGGGCGGCCTTCGCCGCGGAAGCCCTCCTCCTCGCCGGCGACGACACCGTCCTGAACGACCTCGGCCGGGACCGCCGCACCCGCGCGGCGATCGACCTCACCTGGAACGCCCTCGCCGGCGAGGTCGCCGCGGCGGCGGACCGCGCCCCCGAGATCGAGTCCGCCGTCCTCCCCCTGCGCGCCCGCATCTCCGTCCGCGCCGGCCTCGGCAACCTCGCCACCGGCCTGCGCCCGCCCGCCACCGGCCACGACAACCCGCACTACTTCGACGACGCCGCCTGCGTCCGCGCCTGCGTCCTGGCCGTGGCCCACCCGGGCGACCCCCGCCGCGCCGCCGGCCTCGCCGAGTTCGACGCCCGCTACACCCAGGACGGCGACGGCGTCCACGGCGCCCGCGCCATGGCGGCGGCGCTCGCCCTCGCCCTGGCCGGCGCGCACGTCGACGCCTGCGTCACGGCGGCCCTCGCCGAACTCCCGGAGGAGACGGAGATCGGCCGCAACGCCCGGCACGCACTGAAGCTCGCCGCCGCCGCGGACAGCGCCTTCGCCCTGGTCCCGCCCCTGGAGCACCAGATCGTCGACCACGTCTACAGCTACGGCATCGCCGCCGCCGAGACCGTCCCGGTCGCCCTCGCCCTGGCCACCGCGGCCCGCGGCCGCATCACCGAGGCGGTCCCGGCGGCGGCCTGCCTGTCCCGCGTCGCGGACTCCGCCCCGGCCCTGGCGGGCGCCCTCACCGGAGCCCTCGGCGGCGGCGCGTCGATCCCGGCGTCCTGGCGCGAGACCTGCCGCACGCTCTCCGGCTGCGTCCTGCCCCGCCTCACCGGCACCGACCTCGTGGAACTCGCCGGACTCCTGGAAGCCGCACAACCGGCCCGCCCGGGTGGATGATGCGGCCATGCAGCCCAAACCACACCAAAACGCCCCACTGGACGAGAGGATCACCGGAGCGCTGGTCGGAGCGGCCGTCGGCGACGCCCTCGGCGGCCCCGTCGAGGGCTACGCGCCGGAGCAGATCCTCGAACGCCACGGCGGCCGCGTCCACGGCATCGTCGGCCCCTGGCACGGCGACGACTGGCGCACGGCCCGGCCCCTCGCCCCGTACCACAAGGGCGACGGCCACGTCACCGACGACACCTTGATGACGCACGCCCTGGTCCGCGTCTACGCCCGGGTCCGCGACCACCTCGACGCCTACGCGATCGCCGACCACCTGGTCCCCGACCTGATGACCGAGCCCCGCTGGATCCCGGAGCTGGAGACCGAGGCCCTCCCCCTCCAGCGGATCTTCCTCGCGGAGAAGTGGCTGGTCGCCAGGCTCCACTACGGTCATGCCGACCCGCGCGAGGCCGGCACCGGCAACATCGTCAACTGCGGTGCGGCGATGTACATGGCCCCGGTCGGCCTGGTCAACGCGGCCGACCCGCGGGCCGCGTACGCCGAGGCCCTGGACGTCGCCGGCGCGCACCAGTCGTCGTACGGCCGTGAGGCGGCGGGCGTCCTGGCCGCGGCGGTGGCAGCGGCCTGCACCCCCGGAGCGACCCCGGACTCGGTCGTCTCGGCGTGCCTGTCCCTGGCGAAGGACGGTACGCGCACGGCGATCGAGCGGGTCTGCGAGGAGGCCGCCCGCCACACGGACTTCGAGTCGGCGCTGCGCCCCCTGCGCGAGGCGGTGGCCCCCTACGACACGGTGGGCCCCGACTACCGCGCCCCGTCCCTGGGCGCCCGCCGCCCCTCCCGCCTGCACGCGATCGAGGAACTCCCCGTCGCCCTGGGCATGCTGCTCCTCGCACAGGGCGACTACCGCCATGCGGTGCTCGGCGCCGTGAACTACGGCCGGGACTGCGACTCCATCGCCACGATGGCGGGCGCCCTGGCGGGAGCCCTGGGCGCACCGGTCCCGGAGGACTGGGCCAAGGCCGTCGCGGAGGCCAGCCGCCTGGACCTCTGGGAACCGGCGGCCACGCTCACGGAGGTGACCCGCGAGATCTTCGCCCGGGACGTCTCCCGCCGCCGCGCCCACGAACGGGCCTTCGCATCGCTCGGAGGCGGGGAATGCTCCGACTGACCTGGGTCCAGCCGGAGGACCTGCTCGGCCACGAACTCCGCCAGGCGGCGCAGGACGGCCGCGAACCGAAGGCCGTCGCGGCCCGCTGGCGAGCGGCGGGCGGCCCCGAGGCCCCCACCACGGCGGGCGCCTCCCCCACCCCGGTGTCCCGCTACCTCCGCCAACTGGCGGAAGACCTCCTGGACGAACTGGCGGACCTGCCCAGCGCGTTGGCGGACGACGAACCGACGGACCTGGAGCGGATCAGGGCCGTGTGCGCCGACTGGCCGGAGCCCGCCCCCGCCTCCGCCACACCCCACCGGCCCCTCGAAGCCGCCTGGCTGGGCCGGGCCACCGGCTGCCTCCTCGGCAAACCCGTCGAGAAACTCCCCCTGGAAGCCATCCGCCACCTGGCCAGGGCAACCGGCAACTGGCCCCTCACCACCTACTTCACGGCCAAGGGCGTCCCGGGCGAACTCCTCGCCGCACACCCCTGGAACCGCCGCTCGGCCACAACCTCCCTCGCCGAGAACATCGACGGCATGCCCGAGGACGACGACCTCAACTACCCCCTGCTCAACCTGGTCCTCCTCCAACGGCACGGCAGGACCTTCACCACCACGGACGTGGCCCGCACCTGGCTCGACGAACTCCCCGCCGGCCGCACCTTCACCGCCGAGCGCGTCGCCTACCGCAACCTCCTCACCGGTCTGGAACCCCCGCACACGGCCCGACACCGCAACCCGTTCCGCGAATGGATCGGCGCCCTGATCCGTGCCGACGTCCACGGCTGGACCAACCCCGGCGACCCGGCAGCCGCGGCCGCACAGGCCCACCGTGACGCCACCCTCACCCACACCGCCAACGGCGTCTACGCGGCGATGTTCACGGCGGCAGCCATCGCGACCGCCGCCACCGGCACCGCCGACGTCCACACCTGCCTGCGCACCGGCCTCACGGTCGTCCCACCACGCTCCCGCCTCGCCCGAGCCGTCCGCCAGGCCATCGAACTGGCCCGCGAGCACACCGACTTCGACACGGTCGTCGACGCACTCCACGCCACCCACGCCGCCACCCACCACTGGGTGCACGCCGTCCCCAACACCGCCCTGATCGCCGCCGCCCTCACCCACGCGGACGGCGACTTCACCGGCTCCATCTGCCGTGCGGTGAGCGGCGGCTGGGACACCGACTCCAACGGCGCCACGGCCGGCAGCATCGCCGGGCTGCTCGCGGCAGACCCCGCGGCGCTCCCCGACCGCTGGACGGCCCCGCTGAAGAACCGCCTGTCCACCTCCATCGGCGACTTCAACGGCATCGGCTTCGACACCCTCGCCCACCTCACCCACCGGGAGACCCACCGCTCATGACCGCGCCCCAGTCCGCGCCTCTGCCCGCGCCCCTCACCGGGCTGCGCGTCCTCGACCTCGCCACCCTCTTCGCCGGACCGATGGCCGCCACCCTGCTCGGCGACTTCGGCGCGGAGGTCATCAAGGTCGAGCACCCCGGGAAACCGGACCCCTCCCGCGGCCACGGCCCCTCGAAGGACGGCGTGGGCCTGTGGTGGAAGATGCTCGGCCGCAACAAGCGGACCATCACCCTGGACCTGTCGAAGCCCGGCGGCCGCGCCGCCCTGCTGCGCCTCGCCGCCACCGCCGACGTGATCGTCGAGAACTTCCGCCCCGGCACCCTGGAGAAGTGGGACCTGGGCTGGCCGGAGCTGTCGGCCGCCAACCCCCGCCTGGTGCTGGCCCGCGTCACCGGGTTCGGCCAGTTCGGCCCCTCCGCTCACCGCCCCGGCTTCGGCACCCTCGCCGAGGCGATGAGCGGCTTCGCCGCGATCACCGGCGAGCCGGACGCGCCCCCGACCCTGCCGCCGTTCGGCCTGGCCGACGCCATCGCGGGCCTGACCACGGCGTACGCGGTGATGACGGCCCTCGCCGCCCGGGAGCGCACCGGGGAGGGGCAGGTCGTCGACCTGGCCCTGATCGAGCCGATCCTGGCCGCCCTCGGCCCCCAGCCCCTCTGGTACGACCAGCTCGGCCACGTCCAGTCCCGCACCGGCAACCGCTCCCCGAACAACGCCCCGCGCGGTGTCTACCGCACCGCCGACGGCACCTGGGTCGCCGTCTCCACCTCGGCCCAGTCGGTCGCGGAACGCGTGATGCACCTGGTCGGCCGCCCGGAACTGATCGACGAGCCGTGGTTCGCGACCGGCGCCGACCGCGCCCGCCACGCCGACGTCCTGGACGAGGCCGTCGGCTCCTGGATCGCCGAGCGCACCCGCACCGACGTCCTCGCGGCCTTCGAGAAGGCGGAGGCGGCGGTGGCCCCGGTCCAGGACGTCCGGGACGTGATGGCCGACCCGCAGTACCAGGCGCTGAACACCATCACCACCGTCGACGACCCGGAACTGGGCCCGCTGCGCATGCAGAACGTCCTCTTCCGCCTCTCCGCCACGCCCGGCGCGATCCGCTGGGCCGGCCGCCCGCACGGCGCCGACACCGACGAGGTCCTCACCGAACTGGGCCTGTCCCCGGACGACCTCACGGCGCTGCGCGCGGAGGGCGCCCTGTGACGGCGTTCCCGCTCACCTGGCTCTACGCCCCGGGCGACCGCCCGGACCTGGTGGCGAAGGCCCTCACCCGCGGCGCCGACGTCGTCGTCGTCGACCTGGAGGACGCGGTCGCCCCCGACCGGAAGGAGTACGCCCGCGCCGCCACCGCCGACCTGCTCGCCGACCCGCCGCCGGTCCCGGTGCACGTCCGCGTCAACGCCCTGGACGGCCCCTGGGCCGAGCGGGACATCGCCACCCTCGCGACGGCCCCCGGCCTGTCCGGGCTGCGACTGCCCAAGGTGACCTCCCCGGCCGGGATCACCCGCGTCGCGCCCCGGGTCACCGCCGGGCTGTACGCCCTGCTGGAGACGGCCCTCGCCGTGGAACAGGCGTACGCCGTCGCCACCGCCCACCCGAACCTGCGCGGCATCGCGCTCGGCGAGGCGGATCTCCGGGCCGACCTGGGCGTACGGGACGACACGGGCCTCGACTGGTCCCGCTCCCGGGTCATCGTGGCGGCCCGGGCGGCGGGCCTGCCCCCACCGCCGCAGTCGGTCCACCCCGACACCCGTGACCTGGAGGGCCTGGCCGCGTCCTGCGCGCACGGCCGCGCCCTGGGCTTCCTGGGCCGCGCCGCGATCCACCCCCGCCAGCTCCCGGTGATCGAACGGGCCTATCTGCCCACCGAGGAGGAGATCGAGCGGGCCGAGACGGTCCTCAAGGCGGCCGCCGCGCGGCAGGGCGCCCAGGCCCTGCCGGACGGGCGCTTCGTCGACGCGGCGGTGGTGACGGCGGCCCAGCGCACCCTCTCCCTGGCCCGCCGCCGCTGACCATCCCCCCACCGGAAAACGCCGAGGGCGCCCGACAAGCTCCGGGCGCCCTCGGTCACGTACGGCAGACCGTCAGATCTTCTTCGCCGACCCCGCCTCGTCATCGACCTGGCTCTTGGCCCCGTCCTTACGGGACTCCGCCTCGTCCTCGGTCGCGGCGTCCCCGCCGGTCTCACCGCCGGAGGCCTCCGCTCCCGGCTCCACCACTTCTTCCCGGCCGGGCCGCTTCTTCGACGACAGCACCAGGTACGTCACGGCGAGCAGGAACACGAGGATCGCGGTCCACACGTTCAGCCGGACGCCCAGGATGTGGTGGGCGTCGTCGACGCGCATGTACTCGATCCACCCGCGCCCGGCGCAGTACGCGGCGACGTACAGCGCGAACGCCCGCCCGTGCCCGAGCCGGAAGCGGCGGTCCGCCCAGATGACCAGGAGCGCGACGCCGATGCACCACAGCGACTCGTACAGGAACGTCGGGTGGTAGGTGCCCGGCACCCGCCCGTCCGCCGAGGAGGTGATCTCCAGGGCCCACGGCAGGTCGGTGGGCTTGCCGTACAGCTCCTGGTTGAACCAGTTGCCCCAGCGGCCGATCGCCTGCGCGAGGGCGATGCCCGGCGCGACGGCGTCGGCGTACGCGGGCATCGGGATGCCACGGCGGCGGCAGCCGATCCACGCGCCGAGCGCGCCGAGCGCGATCGCGCCCCAGATGCCGAGGCCGCCCTCCCAGATCTTGAAGGCGTCCACCCAGTCGCGGCCCTCGCTGAAGTACAGCTCGTAGTCCGTGATCACGTGGTAGAGGCGGCCGCCGACGAGGCCGAAGGGCACGGCCCAGACAGCGATGTCGGCCACCGTGCCGGCCCGCCCGCCCCGGGCGATCCAGCGCTTGTTGCCGAGCCAGACCGCGACGAAGACGCCGATGATGATGCAGAACGCGTAGCCGCGCAGCGGAATGGGGCCGAGGTACAGCACCCCGCGCGACGGGCTGGGAATGAAGGCAAGTTCCATGGCAAGGTCGACGCTACCGTGCGGGACCGGGCCCCGGGCAGGGGGCCCGGCTACGGGTCCATAACAGGGGCGTGAGAAAACGCCTTACGCCTTGTTCGCCTCCTGCACCATCTGCTTCAGCTTGGCCGGCGTCATCGTCCGGTCCTGGTAGATGTTCTTGCCGTCGAACAGGACGGTCGGCGTGCCGGAGAAGCCGCCCTTGTCGAAGGCCTGGTGGGACTTGTCGACCCAGGCGTTGTGCGTGCCGTCCTCGACGCAGGTGCGGAAGGCCGGGGTGACCAGGCCGTCGACCTTGCCGGCCAGCTCGATCAGCTTGTCGGTGCTCGCGTAGGCGTCGTCGATCTCGGGCGGCTGGTTGTCGAAGAGCACGTCGTGGTACGCGGGGAACTTCCCGGCGTCCTGGGCGCAGGCCGCGGCGTTGGCCGCGTTGCGGGAGCCGCTGCCGCGCATGTTGCCGTCGATGAGGGTGACCAGGTGGTACTCGACCTTGAGCTGGCCGGCGTTGGTCAGCTCGTGGATCACGGGCCGGTATGCCGTCTCGAAGGACTTGCAGGCCGGGCAGCGGAAGTCCTCCCACACCGTGAGCGTGGACTTGGCGCTGTCCTTGCCGACCGGGATCGCCAGGCCGTCCTTGCCCTGGGCGCCCGAGGGGGCCACGACCGGGCCCGAGGCCTCGCCGCCGTCGTCCTTGCCGGCGTTGGCCGCGACGACGCCGATCACCGCCGCGAGTCCCAGGACGGCGACGACGGCGCCGCCGACGATCAGCGCGCGCCGGCGCTTCTCCGCGGACTTCTGCTTCTCGCGCTCGGCCGCCATCTTCTCCCGGGCGGTGCGCTTTCCCTCACGGTTCTTCTCGCTCACACCCCGGAAACGAACCGGGGAGGCGCACCGCGCCTCCCCGGCCTCAGGTCCACCCGTACGAGGGACCTGTATGACTTCCGGCTTTCTTACGCCCGCCCGCGCACGCCCTTTGCGAGGTCGCCGGCGAGCGCGCGCACGGCCTCGACGCCGGCCGCGTCGTCCGGGGCGTCGAGCATCGCCTTGACGAAGGCCGAGCCGACGATCACGCCGTCGGCGAAGCCGGCGACCTCGGCGGCCTGGGTGGCGTTGGAGACGCCGAGCCCGACGCACACCGGCAGGCCGGTGCCGGTGGCCCGGGTGCGTTCCACCAGGTCCTTGGCCTGCGAGCTGACGGTGGCGCGGGTGCCGGTGACGCCCATGAGGGAGGCGGCGTAGACGAAGCCGCTGCCCGCCGCGGTGATCTGCGCGAGCCGCTCGTCCTTGCTGCTGGGAGCGACGACGAAGACGGTCGCGAGACCGTGCTTCTCCGCGTGTTCCCGCCACAGCGCCGACTCCTGCACGGGCAGGTCGGGCAGGATGCAGCCCGCGCCGCCCGCCTCGGCCAGCTCCGCCGTGAACCGCTCGACGCCGTAGCGGTCGATGGGGTTCCAGTACGTCATGACGAGGATGGGATTGCCGGTGGCCTCGTGGGCCTCGCGGACCGTGCGCATCACGTCGGCGATCTTGACGCCGCCGCGCAGGGCGATGTCGTCGGCGGTCTGGATGACCGGGCCGTCGAGGACGGGGTCGCTGTGCGGCAGGCCCACCTCGACGACGTCGGCGCCGCCGTCGATGACGGCCTTGATCGCCTCGATGCCACCGTCCACGGTCGGGAACCCGGCCGGGAGGTAGGCGATGAGGGCGGAGCGCCCCTCGGACTTCGCCGTGGCGAGGGTGTCGCTCAGCAGCTGGCCCCTCTGACTGTTCACAGCAGCGCCGCTCACTTGGCGTCCCCCTCGATCTCGGCGGTGTCGGTGTCCGCGTCGGCGGCGACCTCGGCGTCGGTGTCGTACAGGCCGAAGTAGCGGGCGGCGGTGTCCATGTCCTTGTCGCCGCGGCCGGACAGGTTGACCACGATCAGCCCGTCCTTGCCCAGCTCCCTGCCGACCTCCAGGGCACCGGCCAGCGCGTGGGCGCTCTCGATGGCCGGGATGATGCCCTCGGTGCGCGACAGCAGGCGCAGGGCCTGCATGGCCGCGTCGTCGGTGACCGCGCGGTACTCGCCGCGGCCGGAGTCCTTCAGGTAGGAGTGCTCGGGGCCGATGCCCGGGTAGTCCAGACCGGCCGAGATCGAGTAGGGCTCGGTGATCTGGCCCTCGTCGTCCTGGAGGACGTAGGAGCGGGAGCCGTGCAGGATGCCGGGCTCGCCGGCGGTCAGGGTGGCCGCGTGCTCGCCGGTGTCGACGCCGTGGCCGGCCGGCTCGCAGCCGATGAGGCGGACGCCCTCGTCGGGGATGAAGGCGTGGAAGAGGCCGATGGCGTTGGAGCCGCCGCCGACACAGGCGATCGCGGCGTCGGGGAGACGGCCGGCCCGCTCCAGGAGCTGGCGGCGGGCCTCGACGCCGATGACGCGGTGGAAGTCGCGGACCATGGCCGGGAAGGGGTGGGGTCCGGCGACGGTGCCGAAGAGGTAGTGCGTGTGGTCGACGTTGGCGACCCAGTCGCGGAAGGCCTCGTTGATGGCGTCCTTCAGCGTGCGGCTGCCGGACTTCACGGCGATGACCTCGGCGCCGAGCATGCGCATGCGGGCGACGTTCAGCGCCTGGCGCTGAGTGTCGATCTCACCCATGTAGATCGTGCACTCGAGGCCGAAGAGGGCACAGGCCGTGGCGGTGGCGACGCCGTGCTGGCCGGCGCCGGTCTCGGCGATGACGCGGGTCTTGCCCATGCGCTTGGTGAGCAGGGCCTGGCCCAGCACGTTGTTGATCTTGTGGGAGCCGGTGTGGTTGAGGTCTTCCCGCTTCAGGAAGATCCGGGCACCGCCGGCGTGCTCGGCGAACCGGGGCACCTCCGTGAGCGAGGAGGGCCGGCCGGTGTAGTGGACCAGGAGGTCGTCGAGTTCCTTGGCGAACTCCGGGTCGTGCTTGGCCTTGTCGTACTCGACGGCCACCTCGTCGACGGCGGCGACGAGGGCCTCGGGGATGAACTTGCCGCCGAAGGCCCCGAAGTAGCCTTCGGGGTTGGGGGTTTGCCCCTCGGGGTCGGGGATGAAGAACTGGCTGGGCATGCGGATACCTCACGGTGAGTGTGTGTGTTGATCACTATTCGCCGTGGGGGCGGGGAAGGACTGTAGGCCGCGGGCCGTCAGTGGCTTGTCGCGCAGTTCCCCGCGCCCCTTGCGGGGCGCTGCTGCCATCGCATGCCGTTGACCTGCCCGGGCTCGTCACCGATGACGTACCGGACGCGGCGGCCGTGGACCCGGCGCGCGGGTGCGCGGCAGCCGCGGGGGCGGCAGCCGCGCGCGAGGCGGGCGTACCGGTCCACGGTCGTCATGGTGAGAGTCATCGGGGCAAGCCTAGCGGGAGATCAGCTCCGGCCGTGCCGGAGTGCGGGGTGTTCGCCCGCCGCCACCAGGTCCGAGACCGCCGTCTTGGGGTCCTTGCCGGTGACGAGGGACTCGCCGACCAGGACCGCGTCCGCGCCGGCGTTGGCGTAGGCGATCAGGTCGTGCGGGCCGCGGACGCCGGACTCGGCGATCTTGATGATGTGGGCGGGGATCTCCGGTGCCACCCGCTCGAAGGTGCCGCGGTCGACCTCGAGGGTCTTGAGGTTGCGCGCGTTGACGCCGATCACCCGGGCGCCGGCGTCGACCGCGCGCTCGACCTCGTCCTCGTCGTGGACTTCCACGAGCGGCGTGAGCCCGATGGACTCGGCGCGCTCGATGAGGGACTCCAGGGCGGGCTGGTCGAGGGCGGCGACGATCAGCAGCACGACGTCGGCGCCGTAGGCGCGGGCCTCCCACAGCTGGTACGAGGTGACGATGAAGTCCTTGCGCAGGACGGGGATGTCCACGCGGGCCCGGACCGCCTCCAGGTCGGCGAGCGAGCCGCCGAAGCGCCGCTGTTCCGTCAGCACGGAGATGACGGCCGCGCCGCCCGCCTCGTAGTCGGCGGCGAGCCCGGCCGGGTCGGCGATCGCGGCCAGCGCGCCCTTGGAGGGGCTGGAGCGCTTGACCTCGCAGATGACCTTGACGCCGTCGCCGCGCAGTGCGGCCGCGCCGTCCTTGGCCGCGGGAGCCTTCGCCGCGCGCTCCTTGAGCTCGTCGAGGCTGACGCGCGCCTGCCGCTCCGCGAGGTCGGCACGGACTCCGTCGATGATCTCGTCGAGCACACTCACGCGAGCGGCCCCCTTCCAGACTCTTGACAGTTCCAGCGACCGATCGACAAACCGATGGTCACTGCGATGGTATCCGCAGCGGGGCGTAGGCTTCGCATCCGGTTGACGCCGGTCCCACTACCTGGACATCCGCTGGTTGATCAAGGATGGAGCCAGCCTCCGAAGGGCAGGTTCCGGACAACGGTGAAGACCAGCAGCAACGCGCCGAGGCTCCACACCAGCCCCGGGCGCGGGTCGATCCGCATGGCACGCCCGCGCACCGCGTGGACCACCCATACGGTCCACAGCACCACGAAGGCCAGATAGCCGAGGACGGCGAGCGCGTTGGCGTGCAGGGCCGCCGGGAGGTCGCCGTGGACGAAGGCGTGCGCGCTGCGCAGTCCGCCGCAGCCGGGGCAGTACAGGCCCGTGTAGTGCAGCAGCGGGCAGACGGGGTAGTGGCCGGGTTCGTTGGGGTCGACCGCGCCCACGTAGGCGAAGGCGGCGGCGACGGCCGTGAGGATCCCGGCGGGGGCGGCCAGGCGGCCCGGGAGGCCGTGCGTCGTCCTTCGGCTGTCGGCGTTCACGACAGGCATTGTGCCCCGCCCACGCGTGAGGGGCGGCCCCGGCACCCGAATGCCGGCCGCCCCTCGGCGACAACCCGGTGGTCCGCCGGGATCAGCCCTCGGCGCGGGCCGGCTCGCGGTCGCCCGTCATCTTGTGCGGCGCGTGCAGTTCCTTGGGCTGGCCGAGGCCCATCATCCGCATGATGCCGCCGACGACACCGCCGAGCACCACGACGACCATGCCCGCCCAGAAGCCCGCCGGCTGGTCCATCACCATGAACGCGCCCGCGACGCAGAAACCGATGAAGGCGATCGTGACACCGGTCCAGGCGGCCGGGGTGTGACCGTGGCTGCTGCCCGCCATTGCTTGCTCCTCGTTGCTGTGTGCGTGTCTGAGCAGGACGCTCGGGCCCATTGTCCCGCACGCGCGCGTGCGGGGTGAGCGGGGGTGGTCCGGCGCTCCCCCGGGTGGCTCAGGCCCCGGTCGGGTCCTCGCCCCGGTCGAGTGCCTTCCACAGGTCCTCGGGCCGGTCGGGGTCGACGGCGGGAGCCTTGCGGCGGGGCTGGGGCGCGCCGCCGCGCTCGTAGCGGCCGGACATCGCGGGCCACAGCCGGCCGTAGCGCAGGGCGAGCAGCCCGGCCAGCAGGAGCAGGACACCGCCGACGGCCGCGACGTACGGCCAGGCGGTGTGGCTGAGGGCGTCGACGGAGGCGGAGGTGTCGCCGGAGGCCTGGGCGGCCTTCTCGTCGAGGGCGGAGCTGTCGGAGGCGCCGAGCAGGGCGGCGGCGACGGTGCCCGCGCCGGAGAGCGCCAGCAGCACGGCCACGACGACCCGGCCGGCCCGGCGGACGGCGAAGACGGCGACGAGCGCGGCGAGGCCCACTATGGCGAGCGCCGCGGGGACGCCCGTGACGTCGCTGCCCTGGGCGGTCAGGGGGAACGCGCCGCCGGCCACCGTCGCGGTGCCCTCCGACCACTGCTGCCGGGTGGCGAGCAGGGCCACGGCCGCGCCGAGCGCGCCGCACAGCAGCGCGACGGCGAGGCTCAGACGGCCGGCGCGGGCGGATCCGGTGGATCCGGCGGCCTCGGAACGGGGGTGAGGTACAGCAGTCACGTACCCCACTATCGCCTGAACCCCGGGCGAACCGTCACCCGGGGTGCATCTCAGGCCTTTCCCAGCCGGTTCGCCGTGTGCACGGCCCGCAGGACGGCCGCCGCCTTGTTGCGGCACTCGGTGTCCTCGGCGACCGGGTCGGAGTCGGCGACGATGCCCGCCCCGGCCTGCACGTAGGCGGTGCCGTCGCGCAGGAGGGCGGTGCGGATGGCGATGGCCGTGTCGGAGTCGCCGGCGAAGTCGAGGTAGCCGACGCAGCCGCCGTACAGGCCGCGCCGGGACGGCTCCAGTTCGTCGATGATCTGCATGGCGCGGGGCTTCGGGGCGCCGGAGAGGGTGCCGGCCGGGAAGCAGGCGGTGAGGACGTCGAAGGCCGTGCGCCCGGCGGCCACGCGGCCCGTCACCGTCGAGACGATGTGCATGACGTGCGAGTACCGCTCGATGGACATGAAGTCGACGACCTCGACGGAGCCGGGCTCGCAGACCCGCCCCAGGTCGTTGCGCCCCAGGTCGACGAGCATGAGGTGCTCGGCGCGCTCCTTGGGGTCGGCGAGCAGCTCGTCGGCGAGGGCCTGGTCCTCCTGCGGGGTGGCGCCGCGCCAGCGGGTGCCGGCGATGGGGTGGACCATGGCCCGGCCGTCCTCGACCTTGACCAGGGCCTCCGGGGAGGAGCCGACGACGTCGAATCCGTCGAAGCGGAACAGGTACATGTACGGGGACGGGTTGGTGGCCCGCAGCACCCGGTAAACGTCCAGCGCGCTCGCCGTGCAGGGCGTCTCGAAGCGCTGGGAGGGGACCACCTGGAAGGCCTCGCCGGCCCGGATGCGCTCCTTGATGTCCTCGACGGCCTCCTGGAAGTCGGGGCCGCCCCACAGCGCCGTGTACGCGGGCAGCTCGGAGGGCGGGAGGACGGCCGGGGGCTGGGCGACCGGGCGGGAGAGGTCGGCCTGCATGGCGTCGAGCCGGGCGACGGCGTCGGCGTGGGCCTCGTCGACGCCGGTCTCCAGGTCGTTGTGGTTGATCGCGTTGGCGATCAGCAGGACCGAGCCCTCCCAGTGGTCCATGACGGCGAGGTCGCTGGTGAGGAGCATGGTCAGCTCGGGCAGCTTCAGGTCGTCCCGCTCGCCGGGGCCGATCTTCTCCAGGCGGCGGACGATGTCGTAGCCGAGGTAGCCGACCATGCCGCCGGTGAAGGGCGGCATGCCCTCCTGGTGGGGGGTGTGCAGCGCCTCGATGGTGGCGCGCAGGGCGGCGAGGGGGTCGCCGTCGGTGGGGACGCCGACGGGCGGGGCGCCGAGCCAGTGGGCCTGGCCGTCGCGCGCGGTGAGCGTGGCGGCGCTGCGGACTCCCACGAACGAGTACCGGGACCACGAGCGGCCGTTCTCCGCGGACTCCAGCAGGAACGTGCCGGGGCGCTCGGCGGCGAGCTTGCGGTAGAGCGCCACCGGCGTGTCGCCGTCGGCGAGGAGCTTGCGGGTGACCGGGATGACCCGCCGGTCGGTGGCGAGCTTGCGGAACGTCTCGAGGTCCATGGCGGCTGACCTTACTGATCCGGGGCGGAGACGTCGGAGCCGCCGTCGTCCTTGAGGAGGACGTCCTCGTCGAAGCAGGTGCGGGCGCCGGTGTGGCAGGCGGCGCCGACCTGGTCGACCTTGACGAGCACGGTGTCGGCGTCGCAGTCCAGGGCGACGGACTTCACCCACTGGAAGTGGCCGGAGGTGTCGCCCTTGACCCAGTACTCCCGGCGGCTGCGGGACCAGTACGTGCACCGGCCGGTGGTGAGGGTGCGGTGCAGGGCCTCGTCGTCCATCCAGCCCAGCATGAGCACCTCTCCGGTGTCGTACTGCTGGGCGATGGCGGGCAGGAGGCCGTCGGCGCTGCGCTTGAGGCGGGCGGCGATCTCCGGGGCGAGGCGGCTGGGCCGGGCGGGCGTGCTGGTCATGCCGACCATTGTGCCGCGCGCCATTGACGGCGCAGGCGCGGTGTCCACTGGGCGGACCGGCCCGGACCGGGAACGGCAGGTCCGCTGGGCGGACCCGGGGGGCGGTCGTAGGCTGACTCCATGTCGACCCATGCCAAGCGTGAACGACTTCTCCTCGCCGACCTGTTGGAGACCGCGGGCCCGGACGCGCCCACCCTGTGCGAGGGCTGGACGACCCGGGACCTCGCCGCCCACGTGGTGGTGCGCGAGCGCCGCCCGGACGCCGCCGGGGGAATACTGATCAAGCAGCTCGCGCCGCGTCTGGACCGGGTGATGGCGGAGTACACGGACAAGCCGTACGAGGAGCTGATCCAGCTGATCCGTACGGGCCCGCCGCGTTTCTCGCCCTTCTCGCTCAAGCCGGTCGACGAGATGTCGAACATCATCGAGTTCTACGTCCACACGGAGGACGTCCGGCGCGCCCAGCCCGACTGGTCCCCGCGCGAGCTCGACCCGGTCTTCCAGGACGCCCTGTGGTCCCGCCTGGAGCGGACCGCCCGCCTGATGGGCCGCGGCGTCCCGACGGGCCTGGTCCTGCGGCGTCCCGACGGCCAGACGGCGGTCGCGCAGCGCGGCACACCGGTGGTCACGGTCACCGGCGAGCCGTCGGAGCTGGTCCTGTTCTCCTACGGCCGCCAGAGCGCGGCCAAGGTCGACCTGGACGGCGACGAGAACGCGATCGCGAAGCTGCACGAGACGAAGCAGCTCGGGATCTGAGGCGGGCACGAAGCAGCCCCGGCCGCGACGGGCGACCGGGGCTCCACCGCGCGGGTGTCACCGCACGGGGTGGCCGGCCTGGCTCAGGGTCTCCTTGACCTGGCCGATCCGCAGGTCCCCGAAGTGGAACACCGACGCGGCCAGCACCGCGTCCGCGCCCGCCTCGATGGCCGGCGGGAAGTCCGTCAGCCTGCCCGCGCCGCCCGAGGCGATGACCGGGACGGTGACGTGCTTGCGTACGGCCCGGATCATCTCCAGGTCGTAGCCGTCCTTGGTGCCGTCGGCGTCCATGGAGTTGAGCAGGATCTCGCCGGCGCCCAGTTCTGCGGCCCGGTGGGCCCACTCGACGGCGTCGATGCCGGTGCCCTTGCGGCCGCCGTGGGTGGTGACCTCGAAGGAGCCCGACTCGGTGCGGCGGGCGTCGACCGAGAGGACCAGGACCTGGCGGCCGAAGCGTTCGGCGATCTCGCGGATCAGGTCGGGGCGGGCGATGGCGGCGGTGTTGACGCCGACCTTGTCCGCGCCCGCCCTCAGCAGCTTGTCGACGTCCTCGGCGGTGCGCACGCCGCCGCCGACGGTGAGCGGGATGAACACCTGCTCGGCCGTGCGGCGCACGACGTCGTAGGTCGTCTCGCGGTTGCCCGACGAGGCGGTGATGTCGAGGAACGTCAGCTCGTCGGCGCCCTCGGCGTCGTACACCTTGGCCATCTCGACGGGGTCGCCCGCGTCGCGCAGGTTCTGGAAGTTGACGCCCTTGACGACCCGGCCGTTGTCCACGTCCAGGCAGGGGATGACTCGGACCGCCAGGGTCATCAGGTCACGGCTCCTCTGAATGCTTCGATTTCCACCGACACCAGCACGCGCGGGTCGACGAATCCCTCCACCACCAGGAAGGTCGCGACCGGGCGCACGGTGTCGAACAGCTCCTTGTGGGCGCGGCCCACCTCGTCCAGATCCCGCGAGTGCGCCAGGTGGACGCGCGTGCGGATCACCGACCCGGCGCCGAGCCCGAACTCGGCGATCGCGTCGAGCGCGCTGGTGAAGGCCACCTTCGCCTGCTCGTACGGGTCGCCCTCCCCGTACAGCACGTCGCCCTTGAAGGACGTGGTGCCCGCCACCAGCACGTGGTCGCCCGCCGCGACGGCGCGTGCAAAACCGAAGGACTCTTCCCAGGGACTTCCGCTCTGCACACGCCGCACGGCATCGCTCATGACGACACAGCCTCCAAGGCCTCTTCCAGGGTGAACGCCTTCGCGTACAGCGCCTTCCCTACGATCGCGCCCTCGACACCGAGGGGCACGAGGCCGGCGAGGGCCCGGAGGTCGTCCAGCGAGGAGACGCCGCCGGAGGCCACGACGGGGCGGTCGGTGGCCGCGCAGACGTTCTTCAGCAGTTCCAGGTTGGGGCCCTGGAGCGTGCCGTCCTTGGCGATGTCCGTGACGACGTACCGGGCGCAGCCCTCCTTGTCGAGGCGCTCCAGCGTCTCGTAGAGGTCGCCGCCGTCGCGGGTCCAGCCACGGCCGCGCAGGGTGGTGCCCCGGACGTCCAGGCCGACGGCGATCTTGTCGCCGTGCTCGGCGATGACCCCGGCGACCCACTCGGGGGTCTCCAGGGCGGCCGTGCCGAGGTTGACGCGGGTGCAGCCGGTGGCGAGGGCGGCGGCGAGGGTGTCGTCGTCGCGGATGCCGCCGGACAGCTCCACCTTGATGTCCATCGCCTTCGCGACCTCGGCGATCAGCTCGCGGTTGTTCCCGGTGCCGAACGCGGCGTCCAGGTCGACCAGGTGCAGCCACTCGGCGCCGGAGCGCTGCCAGGCGAGGGCGGCCTCCAGGGGGGAGCCGTAGGAGGTCTCCGTGCCGGACTCGCCGTGGACGAGGCGGACGGCCTGGCCGTCGCGGACGTCGACGGCGGGGAGGAGTTCGAGCTTGCTCACAGGGTTCCGATCCAGTTGGTGAGGAGCTGGGCTCCGGCGTCGCCGGACTTCTCGGGGTGGAACTGCGTGGCCCACAGGGCGCCGTTCTCGACGGCCGCGACGAACGGCTTGCCGTGGGTGGACCAGGTGACCTTGGGGGCCTCCATGGCGGGGTTGTGCGTCTCCAGCGACCAGTCGTGGACGGCGTAGGAGTGCACGAAGTAGAAGCGCGCGTCGGCGTCCAGGCCGGCGAACAGCTGCGAGCCGGGCGCCACGTCCACGGTGTTCCAGCCCATGTGGGGCACGATCTCGGCCTGGAGCGGCTCGACGGAGCCGGGCCACTCGTCGAGGCCCTCGCTCTCCACGCCGTGCTCGATGCCGCGGGCGAAGAGGATCTGCATGCCGACGCAGATGCCCATGACCGGGCGGCCGCCGGAGAGGCGGCGGTCGACGATCCAGTCGCCGCGTGCCTCGCGCAGGCCCTTCATGCAGGAGGCGAAGGCGCCGACGCCGGGCACGAGCAGCCCGTCGGCGTTCATGGCCTTGTCGTAGTCACGGGTTATCTCGACGTCGGCTCCCGCCCGGGCGAGGGCCCGCTCGGCGGAGCGGACGTTGCCGAAGCCGTAGTCGAAGACGACGACGCTCTTGCGGGGGGCGCTCAATTCCACACCTCCAGCCTCATGACGCCGGCCAGCAGGCACATGGCGGCGCCGATCGACAGCAGGACGATCAGGCCCTTGGGCATCTTCTGCTTGACGAAGGAGTAGATCCCGCCGACGAGGAACAGGCCGACGACGATCAGCAGGGTCGAGGTGCCGTTCACAGGGCGCCCTTCGTGGAGGGGAGGATGCCGGCCGCGCGCGGGTCGCGCTCGGAGGCGTACCGCAGGGCCCGCGCGAGCGCCTTGAACTGGCACTCCACGATGTGGTGCGCGTTGCGCCCGTAGGGCACGTGCACGTGCAGCGCGATCTGGGCCTGGGCCACGAAGGACTCCAGGATGTGCCGGGTCATGGTGGTGTCGTACTCGCCGATCATCGGCGCCATGTTCTCGGGCTCGGTGTGCACGAGGTAGGGGCGGCCGGAGAGGTCGACGGTGACCTGGGCCAGGGACTCGTCCAGCGGGACCGTGCAGTTGCCGAAGCGGTAGATGCCGACCTTGTCGCCGAGGGCCTGCTTGAAGGCGGCGCCGAGGGCGAGGGCGGTGTCCTCGATGGTGTGGTGCGAGTCGATGTGCAGGTCGCCCTCGGTCTTCACGGTCAGGTCGAACAGACCGTGGCGGCCGAGCTGGTCGAGCATGTGGTCGTAGAAGCCGACGCCTGTCGACACGTCGACCTTTCCGGACCCGTCGAGGTCTATCTCGACGAGCACCGACGTCTCCTTGGTGACTCGCTCCACGCGTCCCACGCGGCTCATGTGCTCTGCTCCTTCTTCAGTTCACGGACCGCGTCGAGGAACGCGTCGTTCTCTTCGGGGGTTCCGGCGGACACCCGCAGCCAGCCCGGAATGCCGTTGTCCCGGACCAGGACGCCCCGGTCGAGGATCTTCCGCCAGGCCGTGTGCGCGCCGCCCTCGCCGTCGAATCGCCCGAACTGCACGAAGTTGGCGTCGGACTCGACGACCTCGTAGCCGGTCGCGCGCAGTTCGGTGACCAGACGGTCCCGCTCGGCCTTGAGCTGCTCGACGTAGCCCAGCAGCGTGCCGGTGTGCTCCAGGGCGGCCAGGGCGGTCGCCTGGGTGACGGCCGACAGGTGGTAGGGCAGCCGGACCAGCTGGACGGCGTCGACGACGGCCGGGTGCGCGGCGAGGTAGCCGAGGCGCAGGCCCGCCGCGCCGAACGCCTTCGACATCGTGCGGGAGATGACGAGGTGGGGGCGGCCGTCCAGCAGCGGCAGCAGCGAGTCGCCGTGGCTGAACTCGATGTACGCCTCGTCCACCACAACCATCGACGGCTTCGCCGCCTGCGCGGCCTCGTACAGCGCGAGGACCGTCTCGGGCGGGACCGCGTTGCCCGTGGGGTTGTTGGGGGTGGTGATGAACACGACGTCCGGCCGGCTCTCGGCGATGGCCTTCTCGGCGGCGGCGAGGTCGATCGTGAAGTCGTCGTTGCGGGGCCCGGAGATCCAGCCCGTGCCGGTGCCGCGCGCGATGAGCGCGTGCATCGAGTACGACGGCTCGAAGCCGATCGCGGTGCGGCCCGGCCCGCCGAAGGTCTGCAGCAGCTGCTGGATGACCTCGTTGGAGCCGTTCGCCGCCCAGACGTTCGCGAGGCCGACCTGGTACCCGGACGTCGTCGTCAGGTACTCGGCGAGCTTCGTGCGCAGCTCGACCGCGTCCCGGTCCGGGTAGCGGTTGAGGTCGCGGGCCGCCGCACGGACCCGCTCGGCGATGCGTTCGACCAGCGGCTCGGGCAGCGGGTAGGGGTTCTCGTTGGTGTTCAGCCGTACGGGGACGTCCAGCTGGGGCGCGCCGTAGGGGGACTTGCCGCGCAGCTCGTCCCGTACGGGGAGATCGTCGATGCGTACGTCGCTCACTTGCCCTGCGGAACCTTCCAGTCGAACCTCGCCTTGATCGCCGCGCCGTGGGCCGGCAGGTCCTCCGCCTCGGCCAGCGTGACCACGTGGTGCGCGACCTCGGCCAACGCGTCCTTCGTGTAGTCGACGATGTGGATGCCGCGCAGGAAGGACTGGACGGACAGGCCGGAGGAGTGGCAGGCGCAGCCGCCCGTGGGCAGGACGTGGTTGGAGCCGGCCGCGTAGTCGCCGAGGGAGACCGGGGCCCAGGGGCCGATGAAGATCGCGCCGGCGTTCTTCACCCGGTCGGCCAGTGCGGCGGCGTCGGCCGTCTGGATCTCCAGGTGCTCGGCGCCGTACGCGTCGACCACCTTCAGACCCTCGTCCATGCCGTCGACCAGGACGATCGCGGACTGCCTGCCGGACAGGGCCGGGACGATCCGGTCGTCGACGTGCCGGGTCGCGGCGACCTGCGGCTCCAGCTCCTTCTCCACCGCGTCCGCGAGCTCCACGGAGTCCGTGACCAGGACGGCGGCGGCCAGCGGGTCGTGCTCGGCCTGGCTGATCAGGTCGGAGGCGACGTGCACCGGGTCGGCGGTGTCGTCGGCGAGGACCGCGATCTCGGTCGGGCCCGCCTCAGCGTCGATGCCGATCTTGCCGGTGAAGTAGCGCTTGGCGGCGGCGACCCAGATGTTGCCGGGGCCGGTGACCATGTTCGCGGGCGGGCAGGACTCGGTGCCGTGGGCGAACATCGCGACGGCCGTGGCGCCGCCGGCCGCGTACACCTCGTCGACGCCGAGCAGGGCGCAGGCGGCGAGGATCGTCGGGTGCGGCAGGCCGCCGAACTCGGCCTGGGCCGGGGAGGCGAGCGCGATGGACTCGACGCCGGCCTCCTGGGCGGGCACCACGTTCATGATCACGGAGGACGGGTACACCGACCGGCCGCCGGGCGCGTACAGTCCGACCCGCTCGACCGGCACCCACTTCTCGGTCACGGAGCCGCCGGGCACGACCTGCGTGGTGTGCGGGGAGCGGCGCTGCTCGCGGTGGACGATCCGGGCGCGGCGGATGGACTCCTCCAGGGCCGCGCGCACGGCCGGGTCGAGCTCCTCGAGCGCGCGCGTGAGCGCGGCGGCCGGCACCCGCACCTGGTCCAGCCGGACCCCGTCGAACCGCTCGGCGTACTCGATCAGCGCCGCGTCGCCCCGATGATGCACGTCCTCGCAGATCGGACGCACCTTCTCCAGGGCGGCCGATACGTCGAACTCGGCTCGGGGCAGCAGGTCACGCAGGGCGGGGCCCTCGGGAAGGGCGTCGCCGCGCAGATCGATTCGGGAGATCACGTGCTCAATTCTCTCAGACCCGGGTGAGGCATCGTCCGCGCGTATCAATGGCTGATACAGAGTGTCGCCGACTCCGGAAGATCCCCTTCACCCAGTGCTTTCGGGGCATCACGCAGCGGGCATGAACAGTTGTACGAAGAACCCAACCGGCGAGTATCCGGGGAGGAAGGAAGAGCTGTGACCGAGGGGGCCGGCGTGCGCGCCGGAGATCTGCCCGACGACCTGACCGCGGCCGAGGCCGGCATGTGGCAGGCCTTCCGCAACGGCACGGTGTACGACCTGAGCAGCGGCGACACCGTGGTGGACGATCCGCACGGCGGCCACCCGTGGGGCGCGGAGCGGACCGTGCGGGCCCGGATCGTGTGCTGGCTGCTGCTCGACGGCCCGCCCGCCCTGGCCGGCCGGGTGTCGTCGCTGAAGCTGGTCGGTGTGCAGGTCAGCGGCTCGCTGGACCTCGCGGGCGGCCAGGTGGTGCCGTACGTCGAGATGCGCCAGTGCCGGTTCGAGCAGGACGTGCTGCTGCCGGAGGCCCGCTTCACGACCGTACGGATGGTGGACTGCTCGGTGCCGCGGCTGGAGGCGGCCCGGGTGCACACCGAGGGCGATCTGCACCTGCCGCGCTGCCGCTTCCACCGCGGCATCCGGCTCACGGACGCGCAGATCGGCACGGACCTGATGCTCAACCAGGCGATCGTGCACCGCGACCGCAGCGGCCGGTCGATCGCCGCGGACGGCATGACCGTCGGGCAGGACTTACAGGCGGAGCTGCTGGAGTCGCACGGCGAGCTGAGCCTGCGCGCCGCGACCATCGGCGTCTCCCTGAGTCTGCGCGGGGCGCGCCTGGCCAATCCCTACGAGCGGCTCGCGCTGAACGCCCCGCAGCTGACCGTCGAGCGCAGCCTGTACCTCACCCCGGCGGGCGTCGGCGCCCAGGCGATGAGCGGCATGACCCCGGCGCGCGGGACCCGGATACAGCGCTTCGAGTGCGAGGGCGGGATCCGGCTGGACGACGGGCGGTTCGGCGACGCCGTCGACTTCGAGCGGGCCCGGTTCACCCTCACGGACGACCAGGAGCTGTCGCTGCGCCGGGTGCAGACGCCGGAGCTGCGCTTCCTCGGGGAGCCTCCGGCGCGCGGGCGGGTGGTGCTGTCGGGCGCGAAGGTCATCAACCTGATGGACCGGGCCGACGCCTGGCCCGGCCCCGGGCGGCTGCACATGGGCGGTTTCACGTACGAGAACCTCGTGCCGCGCGGGCCGTTCCCGCTGGCCGAGCGGCTGGACTGGGTGGCGGCGGCGACCGCCGAGTACAACCCGGAGCCGTACGAGCGGCTGGCGGCCGTGCTGCGGGCCGGCGGGGAGGACGAGGACGCCCGGGAGGTGCTGCTCGCCAAGCAGCGCCGGCACCGCGAGAGCCTGCCGCTCGCCGCCAAGCTGTGGGGCTACGCGCAGGACTGGACGGTCGCCTACGGGTACCGGCCGGGCCGGGCGGCCGTGTGGATGGCGGTGCTGTGGGCGGCGGGCTCGCTGGCGTTCGCGCAGGCCGGCCACCCACCGCTGAAGCGGGGCGAGCATCCGGAGTGGAACCCCACGCTCTTCACCCTCGATCTGCTGCTGCCGGTCATCGACCTGGGCCAGGTGGGCTTCTGGCAGCTGCGCGGGGGCTGGCAGTGGCTGGCGACGGCGATGATCCTGCTGGGCTGGATCCTGGCGACGACGGTGGCGGCGGGGGCGACGCGGCTGCTGCGGCGCAACTGATGGTGCTGCTGTGACTGTAGTTGTTGAACTGTCACATCTTTACGCTCTCTTGACCATCGGGCGTACAACTTTCCGGAGGTTCGATGAACCCTCTGGCGCCGCCGTGACCAGCGGTCTTTCAATGGTCGGCACCATGGCAATGCAGCTGCCGTTCATCCGCGCGAGCCGGATGACAAGGACCGCTCCCCACCCCGTCGGCGAGCCGTGCACCGACGACGAGGTGCTGCTCGACGCGCCCGACGCGCGACTGAGCCCGGCGCTGGTCGCCGCCGCCCGGGGCGATCATGGACCTGCCGCGGGGCTGCTCCTGGCCACCCGCGCGGCAGGCGAGTGGGAGCGGCGCGACCGCTACGTGACCCGGCTGGCCGCCTTCGCCCGCTCGCGCCCCGAGTGGCTGGACGCCTGGCTCGCCACCGCCCCGCAGGACCCCGACGCGCTGCTGGTCGGGGCGCAGCTGGCGGTGGACCGCGCCTGGCAGTCACCGGCCCGGGCGGAGGCGCTGCGCGAGGTCAGTCCGCTGATCACGGCGGCGGCCCGGGGCGACCAGCGGGACCCGGTGCCGTGGCGGCTCGCGCTCGACCACGCCCGGGGCGCGCAGGCCGGGCACACCTACTTCGAGGAGCTGTGGGCGGCGGCCGTGCGCCGGGCCCCGCACCACTACGGCTGCCATGTGGCGGCGCTGCGCTACCTGGCCACGTACTGGCACGGCTCGCACCACGAGTGCTTCGACTTCGCCGACCGGGCCGCGCAGGACGCGCCCGCCGACGCGCTCGTCCAGGCGCTCGGGGTGCGGGCGGCCTTCGGCTACCTCACCGACAGCTGTGGGCCCGAGGTGCCGCGCGAGCGGCTGGACGCGGCCGTCGACCGGGCGATCGCGCTGTCCCCGCTGCTCCCGGCGACCGACCCCTGGCCCGCCCGGATGCGGAACCTGCTCATCTACGTCCTGGTGCGGCTGGAACGCTGGCCGGACGCCGCCGAACAGCTGCGTCTGAACGGCCCGTACGCCACCTCTTTCCCCTGGGACCAGGTGTCGGAGGATCCGCTCGGCCACTTCCTCCGGGTGCGCGACGACGTCCGGGCCGCGGCGGCCGGTGAGCCGTCCGGGCATCCACGGAGTGAACGGGGCGGACGAGTCCGCTCCGGCGACCATTAGGCTTTTGCGTCGTGACCACCGTCCGGCTCCCCCTCTTCCCCCTGAACTCGGTGCTGTTCCCGGGGCTCGTGCTCCCGCTCAACGTCTTCGAGGAGCGGTATCGCGCCATGATGCGCGAGCTGTTGAAGACGCCGGAGGACGAGCCGCGCCGGTTCGCCGTCGTGGCGATCCGTGACGGCCACGAGGTGGCTCCCAGCGCGCCCGGCATGCCCGACCCGACGGCCGTGCCCGAGCGGGGGCCCGCGGCCGGTTTCGGCGCGGACCCGGCGAAGGCGTTCCACAAGGTGGGCTGCATCGCGGACGCGGCGACGATCCGGGAGCGCACCGACGGCTCCTTCGAGGTGCTGGCGACGGGCACGACCCGGGTGAAGCTGCTGTCGGTCGAGGCGTCGGGTCCCTTCCTGACGGCCGAGCTGGAGCCGCTGGCGGAGGAGCCGGGGGACGAGGCGGCGCCGCTGGCCGAGGGGGTGCTGCGGTCGTTCCGCCAGTACCAGAAGCGGCTGGCGGGCGCGCGGGAACGGTCCCTGACGACCGGCGCCGATCTGCCCGACGAGCCGGGCGTGGTGTCGTACCTCGTGGCGGCGGCGATGATGCTGGACACGCCGACCAAGCAGCGCCTGCTCCAGGCGCCCGACACGGCGTCCCGCCTGCGCGACGAGCTGAAAGTCCTTCGCTCCGAGACGGCGATCATCCGTAGTCTGCCGTCATTGCCCGCGTCGGAGCTGACGCGCGGCCCGATGAGCCTCAACTGACCGGCCCGAGCGAGCGGATCGCATGGCGAAGAAGTCGAAGAAGCAGCAGTCCGGCGGCACACCCGCGACCGTGGCCCTCACGGCGGCGGGGGCGGAGTACACGGTCCACTCCTACGAGCACGACCCCGCCCATCCGTCCTACGGCGAGGAGGCGGCCGAGGCGATGGGCGTCTCCCCGGACCGCGTCTTCAAGACCCTGGTCGCGGACGTCGACGGCGCGTTGACGGTGGCGGTGGTCCCGGTGGCGGGCCAGCTGGACCTGAAGGCCCTCGCGGCGGCGGTGGGCGGCAAGCGCGCGACGATGGCCGACCCGGCCCTGGCGGAGCGCACGACGGGTTACGTCCGGGGCGGCATCTCACCCCTGGGCCAGCGCAAGAAGCTCCCGACGGTCCTGGACGCCTCGGCCTCGGCCCACACGACGATCTGCGTGTCGGCGGGGAGGAGGGGGCTGGAGGTGGAGCTGGCGCCGGAGACCCTGACCAAGCTGACGGAAGCGACCCTGGCGCCGATCGGACGCGCCTAGCCTGCGGGCAATCGTGCCGCCAAGGGCGGCACGGGTGGGCGCAGGCGGCACCCCGTACCGCCGGGCTGCGGATCCACCCGGCCCCAGCACCCACACCGGGTTCTAAGCAGCCGGCTGTGACGGATACGCCCCGTGCTCGAACTCCGGCTCGGGATCCCGCGGCCCGAACAACGCCGTGAGCCCCAGGTGCAGCACCAGCGCGGCGAGCGGCCAGGCCAGCAGCGCCCCCTTCGCGCCCAGCTTCAACGGCGCCGAGAACGTCACGCCCTTGCCCACCTCGCGCGCGTGCGCGACCACGTCCTCCGCGGGCCCGAGCCACACGCCGAGCCGCCAGGCCAGCAACGACCCGAGCAGCCCGCCGAGCGCGAGACCCACCACCAGCGGCACACCCCCGCGCCGCCGCAGCAGGAAGACCACGAGCGCGCTCACGACCCCGAACCCCAGCCCGAGCAGGGTGAACGTGCCGTCCACCCCCACGGCCTGCTCCCCCTCGGTGTCCTTGAGGTAGACGACCCAGGAGCCCTCCGCCACGTCACCGACCAGCGGCACGTGCGGCGCGAGCCACCACCACAGCAGGCCCAGCAGCACCCCACCGAGCGCCACGGCCAGGGCGACCACACCGGCCTCCCGCACTTCCGTCTTCATGCCGGGGCCGTCCTGTCCGTACCAGCCGTGCGCGTACTCGGCGTACTCGGCCTGCTGGGACCCGGGAGCCGCAGCCCCGGGCGCCGCGGCCGGCGGCTGCCACGGACCCTGTGCGGAACGTTCATGCGGTGGCGGAGTCAGTGGTGCGGTCACCCTGCCATCGTGCCAGGCCCGCCTGTGCCCCGCGTCACCGGACGATCCCTCCCCGCTCATCGGACGGCCGCCCGACGGTAGGCCCAGGTCGCCACGGCCAGCGACACGACTCCCACGACCCCGCACACGGCCAGGTCGCCGAGGACGAACGCCCAGTCGGGATCCGGCCCGAACGTGCGCGCGAAGGCCTCCACGCCGTAGGTCGAGGGCAGCAGGTCCCGCGCGAAGCGGACCACCTCCGGCATCCGGTCCGCCGGCAGCACGCCCAGCAGCAGCGCCGCCGACATGCCCAGCTGCCCGAGCAGCGTGGCCAGCTCCGGCCGGGGCGCGAGCAGCCCGAGCGCCGCCCCCAGCCCGGCGAGCGCGGCGCCCGCCAGCGGGATCACGGCCATCAGGATCCACAGGTGGGCCAGCGGCAGCCCGAACAGCACACTGCCGGACACCGCCGTCACGACGGTCCCCGGCACCGTGAACGACGCGTACGCGCCCGCCGCGCCGAGCACCACCGCCGCGGGCGGCACCGGCAGGGTCGCGTAGTGGTCGAGCCCGCCGCTGGCCCGCAGCTGACCGAAGTACTGCGCGAGCAGGTTCAGCGCCACGAAGGCGACGACCAGCACCGACGATCCGGCGACGACGGCCTGCGCCTCCGCCCCGTCGTCGACGACCCCGCGCATCAGGATCATGATCCCGATCGACTGGAACGTCGCCACGAACAGCAGCGGGATCCGCGCGACCCGCGCCCGGGACAGCTGCGCCCGGTACACGGCCGCCAGCGACGGCCACAGCCGCGCCCGAGGTCCGAGTTCGGCCGCGCCCGCGGCGGGCTCCTCCGCGGCCAGGGCACTGCCCGGCAGGACATCGGCGGGTACGACACTCACGTCGCGCTGCTCCCCTTCGTCGGGTCCACTGCGGCAGTCGCCCTGTTCGGTACGTACACGGCGGCCCAGGTACTCACGTCCGTCATGCTCCCCACCCCCGCGCTCGGGGCCTTCGTCCTTCTCACGCCTTCACCAGCCCCTGCTGCGCGGCACCGCCCAGGGCCAGGTACACGTCCTCCAGGCTCGGCGTGGCCAGCGTGAAGTCGTCCAGGGCGGCGAAGGCGGCCCCGCCGGTGACGGTGGCGACGACCGCCCGGGCCTCCTCGGGCCCGAGCCGGAGCGTCCAGCGGCGGCCCGACTCCACGGCCCGGTCCCGCAGCGCGGCCACCTCCGGCACGTGCAGCGGCGCCGCGTCCCGCCACACCAGGTCGACGCGCACCTCACCGGCGACCTGTTCCTTCAGCCCGGCCGGGGTGTCGCAGGCGATCACCCGCCCCCGGTCCATGACGGCCACCCGGTCCAGCACGGTCTCGGCCTCGATGACGTTGTGGGTGACGAGCAGCACGGTCGTCCCGCGCTCGGCCCGCCGCCGGTCGACCGCGGACCACACGGCCCGCCGCGCCACCGGGTCCATGCCGGTGGTGGGCTCGTCCAGCACGAGCAGCGGCCGCTCCCCCACCAGCGCCGCGGCGAAGCACGCCAGGCGCCGCTGACCCCCGGAGAGCTTCTTCAGCGGCCGCCCGGCCAGCGGTGTGAGCCCCAGCTCGGCGAGGACGTCGTCCCGCTCGGCCCGCGCCCGCCGGACGTCCAGGCCGCGCAGCCGCCCGGTGGTCTCGGCGGCGAGCGACACGGTCAGTTCGTCGAGGGCGGTCGACTCCTGCCCGAGGTAGGCGAGGATGCGCGCGGCCCGCTCCGGGTGGCGCACGATGTCGTGTCCGAGGATCTCCACGCTGCCGTGGTCGGGCCGCATCAGCCCGGTGAGCTGTCGTACGAGGGTGGACTTGCCGGCGCCGTTCGGCCCGAGCAGGCCGAAGATCTCGCCGCGGCGGATGTCCAGCCGTACGTCGTCCGTGGCCCGGACCTCGGGGGTACCGGGCGTGCCGCGCCGGCCGCGTACCGCCGGATAGGTCTTGGTCAGCCCGCGCACGGCGCACACGACGTCACCATCGTGCCGAAATGCCTGTGCCGCGCGCGTACTCACAAGGGACGAGACTACGGGGTCGGCGGCCCCGGTCCGCCCTCGGGTCGGTACGGGGCCGGAAATCCGGCGGCAAAGTCCTCAGTCGCCGACCGGGGCGTGCTCCACGCCCGTGCGCACGCCGATCTCCTTCCAGAAGCCGGCCCGGATGGCGTACCGGTCGCGTTCGTCGATCTGGTCGTCCTTGTGGGCGAGCAGGCCGAAGCGGGCGGCGTAGCGCAGCAGCTCCCCGTCGACGCGGTGCGGGATGCGCGGGTACATCCCGGAGAGTTTCTGCAGGTGGCTCTGGTCGCCGAGGCGTTCCACCCAGCGCCGGGCGAAGACCTGCCCCACCTCGTAGGGGTCGCCGCCGACGGTGGTGATGTCCTCCTCGCGGTCCGCCCACCGCTGCTCGGCGGTGGTCAGCTGGGCGAGCGTCGGCATCGAGGCGGCCTCGGGGGGCTCGACCGGGGGCCGGTCGACCCAGCCTTTGTCGGAGGACCACCGGAGGGTGGCGGAGGCGGGGGGCTGGGCGGGCTGGGTGCCGGGGGCGCGCAGGGCGGCCAGGTCTTTGGGCGTGGGGACCCCTTTGGCGGCGGGCACCCGCTCCTCGCTGCCGTTCTGCCCGGGGCCGGGCACCGGGTGCGGGGGCTGCGGGGCGGGCCGCTCGGGCGGCGCGGAGAGGGCGGAGTCGGGCAGCGGCGCGGAGAGGATCGCGGCGATCTCGGGCCGGGGCGCGGGCTGCGGGGCGCACACGCCGGTGTGCTCCTTGGCACGGACGGCCTTGGTGATCCACGTGCGGTCGAGGACGCGCCGCTCGTCGGCCTCGGCGACGAGGTCCTCGGACTGGTTGTAGTCGCCGTCGGCGGCCTGCACGGCCCACAGGTGGACGGCGACGCCGTGCTCCTTGGCGGCCATCATGCCGGGCAGCAGGTCGCCGTCGCCGGTGACGAGGACGACGTCGGAGCAGGCGCGGTTGCGGGCCAGTTCGGTCAGCTCGGCGTGCATGGCGGCGTCCACGCCCTTCTGCGCCCAGCGGCCGTCGCTGCGGGTCAGCGCGCCCAGCCGGACGGTGACCCGGGGCATCACGCGCAGCCGGCGGTGCTCGGGCTGCGGGACGCGGTCGGGGGCGCCGTCGAACCAGTAGATGCGCAGCAGTGGCTGCTGTGTGTCGGACTCGGCGCGCTCACGCAACCCCTGGATGAGGGCCGTGTGGTCGACGGTGATGCGGGACCGCGAGGGCTCTCCGGCGAGGAGACTCGCCGCGGCTCCCAGCAGATACCCGGCGTCCACCAGGACGATGCAGCGGTCCACGCGACTCACCCTCTTCCCAGGAGGTTTGCTTCGGGCTTGCTTCGAGTCTGCCCGACGGCGCGGAGGTTAACGGCCGGAACTCGATCTTCGGCGTGGCGTTTCGCGCCACCCTGCTCCGACTCCCCCTGTCACGCAGGGTAATTGTCCGACATGCGATCGTTGTCGGCCTGTGTGAATCTGGTCCCGGCCCTGGCCCCTAGATCCCCCACAGGAGGCATCACCATGGCCAAGAACAAGAACCGTGACCGTAAGCAGCAGCGTCCGACCGAGCGCGGTCAGCGAGCGGACCGCCGTCCCACGGCGGAGACGGAGCCCCAGCCCGAGGTCGAGCTGACCCCCGGTGACGTGGCGTCCCGCAAGCGGAAGCGCAGCTTCGGCCACAACTGACGTCTGTGTGACGGGTTGTTGAGACCCAGGCGCATGCACGAGGGGCGTACCCGGGTACCGGGTACGCCCCTCACGCGCATCGAGAGCCGTCCGCGGCTCCCCCGTCATCCCGCCAGGCAGGACGGCCCGAGCAGCACCTTCAGGTCGCCGAAGAGCGCCGGGTCGGGCTTCACCCGGTGCCGGTCCAGGCGGAGCACGGTCGTCTTGGTCGGTCCCTGGAGCTTGATCCGGACCTCGCTGTCGCCCTTGTGGTGGCTGAGGACCTCGCCGAGACGGCTCACCAGCGGCGGCGTGACGCGGGTGGCCGGAATGGTGAGGACCACGGGCGCGTTGGTGCCCGCGTTCGACAGGTCCGGCACCATCAGTTCCATGGCGACGAGCCGCGGCACGTCCTCGCGCTTGTCGAGGCGGCCCTTGACGAACACCACGGCGTCCTCGACGAGTTGGGTCGAGACGAGCTGGTACGTCGCCGGGAAGAACATGCACTCGATCGAGCCGGCGAGGTCCTCGACGGTGGCGATGGCCCAGGCGTTGCCCTGCTTGGTCATCTTGCGCTGCAGGCCCGAGATGATGCCGCCGATGGTCACCACGGAGCCGTCGGAGTAGTCGCCGCCGGTCAGCTGGGAGATGCCCGCGTCGGCCTTGTCGGACAGGATGTGCTCCAGGCCGAACAGCGGGTGGTCGGAGACGTAGAGACCGAGCATCTCCCGCTCCTGCGCGAGCAGATAGGTCTTGTCCCACTCCTCGTCGGTGAACTGCACGTCGAGGCCGAAGCCGGGCTCGCTGCTCTCCTCCTCGCCCATGCCGCCGAAGAGGTCGAACTGCCCCTCGGCCTCCTTGCGCTTGACCGCGACCACGTTGTCGATCATCGGCTCGTACTGCGCGGTGAGGCCCTTGCGGGTGTGGCCCATGGCGTCGAAGGCGCCGGCCTTGATCAGCGACTCGGTGGTGCGCTTGTTGCAGACGACCGCCTCCACCTTGTCGAGGTAGTCCGGGAAGGAGGTGTACTTCCCCTTGGCCTTGCGGCACCTGATGATCGACTCGACCACGTTCGTACCGACGTTGCGGACGGCGGAGAGGCCGAAGAGGATCACGTCGTCGCCCTGGGCCGCGAAGTTCGACATCGACTCGTTGACGTCCGGCGGGAGCACCTTGATGCCCATGCGGCGGCACTCGTTGAGGTAGACGGCCGACTTGTCCTTGTCGTCCTTCACGGACGTCAGGAGCGCGGCCATGTACTCGGCCGGGTGGTTCGCCTTCAGGTACGCCGTCCAGTACGAGACGAGTCCGTACGCGGCGGAGTGCGCCTTGTTGAACGCGTAGCCGGCGAAGGGGACCAGCACGTCCCAGAGGGCCTGGATGGCTTCGTCGCTGTAGCCCTTCTTGCGGGCACCCTCCTGGAAGAGGACGAAGTTCTTCGCCAGCTCCTCGGGCTTCTTCTTGCCCATCACGCGGCGGAGGATGTCGGCCTCGCCGAGCGAGTAGCCGGCGATGATCTGGGCGGCCTTCTGCACCTGCTCCTGGTAGACGATCAGGCCGTAGGTGACGTCCAGGACCTCCTTGAGCGGCTGCTCCAGCTCGGGATGGATGGGCGTGATCTCCTGCTGGCCGTTCTTGCGCAGCGCGTAGTTCGTGTGGGAGTTCATGCCCATGGGGCCCGGGCGGTACAGGGCCGACACGGCGGAGATGTCTTCGAAGTTGTCCGGCTTCATCAGCCGGAGCAGGGAGCGCATGGGGCCGCCGTCGAACTGGAAGACGCCGAGGGTGTCGCCGCGCTGGAGCAGTTCGAAGGTCGTGGGGTCGTCGAGCGGGAGGCTCAGGAGATCGATGTCGATCCCCTTGTTGGACTTCACCATCTTGACGGCGTCGTCCATGATCGTCAGGTTGCGCAGGCCGAGGAAGTCCATCTTCAGCAGGCCGAGCGACTCGCAGCTCGGGTAGTCCCACTGCGTGATGGTCACGCCGTCGGTGTGCCGGACCCAGACGGGCACGTGGTCGGTGATGGTCTCGCTGGACATGATCACGCCGGCGGCGTGCACGCCCATCTGCCGGACCAGGCCCTCGACGCCCTTGGCGGTGTCGATGACCTTCTTCACGTCCGGCTCGTTCTCGTACATCGCCCGGATCTCGCCCGCCTCCGAGTAGCGCGGGTGCTCGGGGTTGGTGATGCCGTCGAGGTTGATGCCCTTGCCCAGGACGTCGGCGGGCATGGCCTTGGTGAGGCGGTCGCCCATCGCGTACGGGTAGCCCAGCACGCGCGCGGAGTCCTTGATCGCGTTCTTGGCCTTGATGGTGCCGTACGTGCCGATCATGGCGACCTTGTCGGCGCCGTACTTCTCCGTCACGTACCGGATCACCTCGACGCGCCGGCGCTCGTCGAAGTCGATGTCGACATCGGGCATGGAGATGCGCTCGGGGTTGAGGAACCGCTCGAAGATCAGGCCGTGCGGGATGGGGTCGAGGTCGGTGATGCCGAGGGCGTAGGCGACGATCGAGCCGGCCGCGGAGCCTCGGCCGGGGCCGACCGCGATGCCCTGCTTCTTCGCCCACATGATGAAGTCGGCGACGACGAGGAAGTAGCCCGGGAAGCCCATCGAGATGATGGTGTCCATCTCGTACTCGACCTGCTTCATGCGGTCGTCCGGGATGCCGTCCGGGAAGCGGCGGTGCATGCCGCGCAGGGTCTCCTCGCGGAACCAGCTGACCTCCGTGTACCCCTCGGGGATGTCGAACTTGGGCATGAGGTCGCGCTTCTCGAACATGCCCGTGGTGTCGACCATCTCGGCGATCAGCCGGGTGTTGGCACAGCCCTCCTGCCAGGCGTCCGAGGAGTCGATGGCGTACATCTCGTCCGTGGACTTCAGGTAGTAGCCGGTGCCGTCGAACCGGAAGCGGTCGGGGTCGGAGAGGTTCTTGCCGGTCTGGATGCACAGCAGGGCGTCGTGGGCGGACGCCTCGTGCGCGTACGTGTAGTGCGAGTCGTTGGTGACCAGCGGGGGGATGCCGAGCTTCTTGGCGATCTCCAGCAGGCCGTCGCGGACGCGGTGCTCGATCTCGATGCCGTGGTCCATCAGCTCCAGGAAGTACCGGTCCTTGCCGAAGATGTCCTGGTAGTCGGCGGCGGCCTTCAGGGCCTCGTCGAAGTGGCCGAGGCGCAGCCGGGTCTGGACCTCGCCGGAGGGGCAGCCGGTGGAGGCGACGATGCCCTCCGACCACTTGGCGATGGTCTCCTTGTCCATCCGGGGCCACTTCTGCAGCCAGCCTTCGGCGTACGCGTCGGAGGAGAGCCGGAAGAGGTTGTGCAGGCCGGTCTTGTTCACCGCCCACATCGTCTTGTGGGTGTAACCACCGGAACCGGAGACGTCGTCCCGCTTCTGGTGCGGCTGGCCCCACTGGATCTTGCGCTTGTTGCGCCGCGACTCGGGCGCGACGTACGCCTCGATGCCGATGATCGGCGTGACCCCGGCCTTCTGCGCGGAGTGGAAGAAGTCGTACGCCCCGTGGAGGTTGCCGTGGTCGGACATGGCGATGTGCGTCATGCCCATCTCGTTGCACGCGTTGAACATGTCCTTCAGCCGCGCGGCACCGTCCAGCAGCGAGTACTGGGTGTGGACGTGCAGGTGCGTGAACGGCGGCTTTGACACGGCTGCGGCCTCCAGAGGAAACATGGGTCGAATGGGGCCCGACAGGCTGCGGACAGTCTGGGGGACAGCGTCGAAGTCTATGCCTCGACACTGACACGCGGAGGGCTGACCCGCGTACCTTCGGGCGAGGGTCGCGGGCACTCCCGCGGGCCGCCACACGTTACGCAGGGGACGGACCAGCCGTCCCCGAGACGCCCTGCACCAGGAGGCACCCAGCGATGTCGTTCCCCCAGCTCAACGGCGAGCAGCGCGGCGACGAGATCCTCGCCGTCTTCGACACCGCCTTCGGCGAGCTCCTGGCCGCCGACCCGGCCGCGTTCCGGGTGAAGTTCCGGAAGATGGCGGCCTCGGCCTTCGCCTTCTACCGGGGTACGGCCTGCCTCTTCTACCGCGACCTCGACCAGGAGGGGATACTCGGCGGTCCGTACCTGGACGACCGCACCTCGCGCGTGTGGATCCACGGCGACCTGCACGCGGAGAACTTCGGCACGTACATGGACGCGAACGGCCGCCTGATCTTCAACGTCAACGACTTCGACGAGGCCTACGTCGGCCCCTTCACCTGGGACCTGCAGCGCTTCGCCGCGTCCATCGCGCTGATCGGGTACGCGAAGGCGCTCAGCGACGAGCAGATCACCGAGCTGGTGCAGATCTACGCGGGCGCCTACCGGGAGCGGATCCACGCCCTCGCGACGGGCGCCAAGAGCGACGAGGTGCCGCCGTTCACGCTGGACACCGCGCAGGGTCCGCTGCTGGACGCGCTGCGTGACGCCCGCTCGCTGACCCGCTTCGGGCTGCTGGACTCGATGACGGAGATCCGCGACTTCGAGCGCCGCTTCGCGGCGGGCGGCGGCTCCGTGGAGCTGGACGCCGCCACCCGCTACAAGGTCCTCGCCGCCTTCGACGGCTATCTGGAGACGCTCCCGGACAGCTCCCTGGCCCGCCCGGACTCCTACCGCGTGAAGGACGTCGTCGGCCGGCGCGGCATCGGCATCGGCTCGGCGGGGCTGCCGTCGTACAACATCCTCCTGGAGGGCCACAGCGACGCCCTGGAGAACGACGTCGTGATCTACATCAAGCAGGCCCAGACCCCGGCGGTCTCCCGGCACATCACGGACCCGTCGATCCGCGACTACTTCCAGCACGAGGGGCACCGCACGGTCATCTCCCAGCGCGCCCTCCAGGCGCACGCCGACCCGTGGCTGGGCTGGACCGAGCTGGACGGCGCGGGCCAGCTGGTCGCCGAGGTCTCGCCGTACGCGGTGGACCTCGACTGGGGCGACATCGACGACCCGGAGGAGATCGCCCAGGTGGTGGCCGACCTCGGCCGGGCGACGGCCACGATGCACTCGGCGGCGGACGACCAGTCCGGCGAGTCCCTGGTGCCGTTCTCCACGGAGCGGGCCATCGACGCGGCGATCGCGGCCGACGAGGACGGCTTCGCGCCGCTGCTGGTCGACTTCGCGCACGGCTACGGCGCACGCGCGCGTGCCGACCACCAGATCTTCGTGGACCTGTTCCGCAACGGCCGGATTCCGGGTCTGTGACGGCGGGTCTGTGACGGAAAGAACCTTCACAGGCATCCTTTAGGGGTCCCTTACAGGCCCCCGTGACAGACTCTTCTCTCGCTATGGACATATCCGGGATCCAGCTCAGAGCCGTACGCGCGGCGCTGTTCACGGCAGTGGTCGTGACGCTCAGCACCGCGTCGCACGTGCTGCTGTCCGGGGCCCCGCTCCCGCTGGGCACGGTGGCCGCGGTCGCCGCCGCCGTGTTCCTGATCGCCTACGCCCTCGCGGGCCGCGAGCGCTCCTTCGGGCGCATCGCGGCCCTGCTGATCCCGCTGGAGCTCGCCGCCGACACGGTGTTCACCACGGGTCAGCACGCCTGTTACGGCCGCGCGGGCGGCCCGGTGGCGGGCCCGCTGCGCTCGGTCGGCCTGGACGTGCTGTGCGGGGGCGGCGAGGTCGGCACCCCGCTGGCCCGCATGGCCGGGGCCACGGGCACGGAGCGCCTCGCGGCCGTGGTCGCCCACGCCGACCCGGCCACCGCCTGGCTGCTGCTCGGCGCGCACATCGGCGTCGGCCTGGTCGCCGCCGTGTGGCTGCGCCGCGGCGAGCGGGCCCTGGCCGAACTGCTGCGGGCGGTGGCGGCGACGTCGTTCCGGCCGCTGCTGCTGGCGGTCGCCGCGGTGACGGCGCGACGGCGACCGGCAGGGCGTCCGCTGCCGCCGCGCGCCGCCGACCGCACGGCCACCGCCCGCGACCTGGTCCTCGCGTACTCCCTGGGACGGCGCGGACCGCCGTGCTCGCCCGCCTTCGCATGAGGCATACGCCTTCGAAGGCCCCCGCCTTCGCTCAGGGCATACGCCTTCGCGCAAGGCGCTTTCGAGCACCGGCAGTCCCCCCTACGTATCCCGCACACGAGTGTGCGCGTCCCCGACGGAGAACATCACCATGAGCAAGAGGAACAGCCAGGCGGCGAAGACGGCGGCCCGTGAGCGGCTGCGCGCCGAGCGCGAGCGCGAGGCCAAGCGGGCGAAGGCCAAGCGGCAGGTCATCGTCGCCTGCTCCATCGTCGGCGTCCTGGCGATAGCCGGCGGCATCGGCTACGCGGTCGTCCAGGCCAACAAGCCGACCCACTGGGAGGCGGTGAAGGACGAGAAGGTCGTCACCCCGGCCAACACCACGGGCACCGACGGCACCACGGTCGTCATCGGCAAGGACTCCGCCAAGAAGACCCTGAAGATCTACGAGGACCCGCGCTGCCCCATCTGCGCCCAGTTCGAGCAGACGGTCGGCCCGACGGTGAAGAAGGACATCGACGACGGCAAGTTCAAGCTGCAGTTCGTCGGCGCCACCTTCATCGACAACAAGGACAACGGGGAGGGCTCCAAGAACGCGCTGAGCGCCCTGGGCGCCGCGCTGAACGTGAGCGACACGGCGTTCCTCGACTACAAGGCCGCGCTGTACTCGGCGAAGTGGCACCCGGAGGAGACGACCGACAAGTTCAAGGACGACAGCTACCTCATCAAGGTCGCGGACACCGTCCCCGAGCTGAAGGACAACAAGAAGTTCCAGGACGCGGTCGAGAAGGGCACCTACGACGCCTGGGCGATGGCCATGTCCAAGACCTTCGACGACAACAAGGACGGCGTGCAGGGCACCCCGGCCTTCGTCATGGACGGCAAGGAGCTGAACGGCGGCAACCCGCTGATGACGGTGGACGACTTCAACCGGGTGGTGGGCGAGGCCCTCAAGAAGTGACGGCAGGTCAGGGACCGGCCGGCATGTGAAGAGCGGGCGAACTTCCTTCAGTTCGCCCGCTCCGGTGCATACCGACCAGTAACCTGATCGCTCGTGACCAGTCGATACAGATCATCGAACACGTCAGAGGGCTTCAACTCCCTCACCCCGCGCCGCCGTACGGTCGTCAAGGCCGCGGCGGCGACCGCTGTCCTGGCCGGGCCGCTGGCGGCGACCCTGCCGGCGCGCGCCGTCGACCAGGCCCCCGCCTTCCTGCACGGCGTGGCCTCCGGTGACCCGCTGCCGGACGGCGTGCTGCTGTGGACCCGGGTGACGCCGGTACCGGAGGCGATACCCGGCTCCGGGCTCGGCCCGGACACCGAGGTGAGCTGGGTGGTCGCCCGGGACAGGGCGTTCACCACCGTCGTCGCCAAGGGCTCCACCACCGCGACCGCCGCCTCCGACCACACCGTGAAGGCCGACATCCGCGGCCTGGAGCCGGGCACGGACTACTGGTTCCGCTTCTCCGCCGGCGGCACCGACTCCCCCGCCGCCCGCACCCGCACCGCCCCGGCGGCCGGCGCGGCCGTCACGAACCTCCGCTTCGGTGTGGTCTCCTGCGCCAACTGGGAGGCCGGTTACTTCTCCTCGTACCGCCACCTGGCGGCCCGCGGTGACCTGGACGCCTGGCTGCACCTGGGCGACTACATCTACGAGTACGGCACCGGCGAGTACGGCACCCGCGGCACGGTCGTCCGCCCGCACGCCCCGGCCCACGAGATCGTCACCCTCGCCGACTACCGCGTCCGGCACGCGCGGTACAAGACCGACCCGGACCTCCAGGCGCTGCACGCGGCGGCCCCGGTCGTGGCGATCTGGGACGACCACGAGTTCGCCAACGACGCCTGGACGGGCGGCGCCGAGAACCACACGGAGGGCGCCGAGGGCGCCTGGTCCGCCCGCCAGGCCGCCGCCAAGCAGGCCTACTTCGAGTGGATGCCGGTGCGTCCCGCGATCGCCGGCACCACCTACCGCCGACTGCGCTTCGGCAAGCTGGCCGACCTCTCGCTCCTCGACCTGCGGTCCTTCCGCTCCCAGCAGGTCAAGGTCGGCGACGGCGAGGTCGACGACCCGGACCGCACGCTCACCGGCCGCGCCCAGCTCGACTGGCTCAAGGCGGGCCTGAAGTCCTCCGACACCACCTGGCGGCTCGTCGGCAACTCCGTGATGATCTCGCCGTTCGCCATCGGCTCGCTCTCCGCCGACCTGCTGAAGCCGCTGGCCAAGCTGCTGGGCCTGCCGCAGGAGGGCCTCGCCCTCAACACCGACCAGTGGGACGGCTACACCGACGACCGCCGCGAGATCCTGGCGCACCTGCGGACGAACGCGATCCGCAACACCGTCTTCCTCACCGGCGACATCCACATGGCCTGGGCCAACGACGTCCCCGTGGACGCGGGCACGTATCCGCTCTCCCCGTCGGCCGCCACGGAGTTCGTCGTCACCTCGGTCACCTCGGACAACCTCGACGACATCGTCAAGGTCCCGCAGGGCTCGGTCTCCGCGGTCGCCGCGCCGGTCATCCGCGCGGCCAACCGGCACGTCCACTGGGTCGACACCGACCGCCACGGCTTCGGCGTCCTGGACATCACGGCCGAGCGCGCGCAGATGGACTACTACGTCGTCTCCGACCGCGCCGAGCCCGACGCGACGGCCAAGTGGTCCCGCTCGTACCGCACGCGCAGCGGCACGCAGAAGGTCGAGCGCTCCTACGACCCGGTGTAGCCGCCGCTACAGGGTGTCGAGGAAGCCGAGTGCCACCCGCCAGGTGGCCTCGGCCGCCTCGGCGTCGTAGTCCGGCAGGTCGGGGTCGGTGTACAGGTGACCGGCCCCGGCGTACCGGTACACCTCGACGTCGGCGCCCGTGCGGCCCATCTGGAGGTACCAGGCGCTGAGCCAGTCGTCCGTCTCGAACGGGTCGGGCTCCGCCACGTGCAGCTGGACCGGCAGCTCGTCCACCGCGACGCCCGGCGCGATGTCCGACGTGCCGTGCAGGAGCAGCAGGCCGCGTGCCTTGTCGTCGCCGAGGGCGAGGGTCTGGGCGATGGAGGCGCCGAGCGAGAACCCGGCGTACACCAGCCCGCGCTCCGAGTAGGGCGCGGCCGCGAGCACGGCCCGCTTCAGCAGCTCGTCCTTGCCGATCTTCTCCTTGTGCTCCATGCCCTCCTCGACCGTCTCGAACGTGCGTCCCTCGAAGAGGTCGGGCGTCCACACCTCGTGACCGGCCGAACGCAGCCGGTCAGCGGCCTGGTGCAGCGCGGGCCGCAGTCCGAAGGCCGAGTGAAAGAGCATGATGTTCATGAGGCCATGGTGCCAGCCGGGTGTGACAAGCCAGGCTCGCGGCACTACCCAGGACGCCGCCGAAGTCACATGTTCATGCCCCCCGGGAGCCGGTTAGGTTCGGTGGCATGGAGAACCTCCTGCGACCGCTGATCGTGGTCGGTGGCTCGGTCGTGCTCACGCTGGTGATCGGCTGGGCCACCGACTTCCTGCTGCGCAAGGCCGACGAACGGCACCACGACACCCCGCTGTGGGGGCTGCTGCGCCGTGGCCGCATCCCGTACCAGCTCGTCCTCCTCGCGGCCCTGCTGAGAGGGTCCTACGACGAGGCCCAGCTGCTGGAGAGCCGCCGCGAGGGCATCGGCCAGACGCTGACCCTGGTGCTGATCGGGTCGACCGCCTGGCTGGTGATCCGTATCGCCGCGGCGATCGTGGAGACCTCGTACAGCCGCTACGCGAGCGCCCGGGCCCATCGCGACCCGGCCAGGGTCCGCCGGGTGCGCACCCAGGTGACGCTGATCATGCGGGTGGTGTCGGCGATCGTCGGCGTGGTGGCCGCGGCCAGCATGCTGCTGACGTTCCCGGCGTTCCGCGCGGCGGGTGCCTCGCTGCTGGCCTCGGCCGGCATCCTCGGCATCGTCGCCGGTGTCGCGGCGCAGTCCACGCTGAGCAACATGTTCGCGGGCTTCCAGATCGCCTTCGGCGACATGGTGCGCATCGGGGACACCGTGGTCGTGGACGGCGAGTGGGGCACGGTCGAGGAGATCACCCTGACGTTCCTGACCGTGCGCACCTGGGACGAGCGCCGGATCACCATGCCGGTGTCGTACTTCACGTCCAAGCCGTTCGAGAACTGGTCGCGCGGCACGCCGCAGATGACCGGCACCGTCTTCTGGCACGTCGACCACACGGCGCCCGTGGAGGCGATGCGCGAGAAGCTCCGCGACATCCTGCGCGAGTGCCCCGCCTGGGACGGCCGTGCCTACGACCTGTCCGTCACGGACACCACGCCGAACACCATGCAGGTGCGGGCCCTGGTGACGGCCAAGGACGCGGACGACATCTGGACCGCGCGGGTCACCGTCCGCGAGCAGATGCTCCGCTGGCTGTCCGAGGAGCACCCGTACGCCCTGCCCCGGGTCAACACGGCCGACGCGGTCCTGCCGCCGTCCTGGAACGGCCACCGCCCGTCCCCGGACGGCGTCCCGAACCAGCAGCGCCGCTTCCACGGCTCGGCCCGCCCGGAACGCTGACGGACACGGACACGGACACGGATACGGATACGGACACGGACACAGCAGGAGGGCTGCCCGCCGCTGGGGCAGGGCAGCCCTCCTGTTGGTGCCGCTGTCAGTGACCGCGCTCGGCGCCGCCGTTGACCTGGATGATCTGGGAGGTGATGTGCCCGGCCCCCGGGGAGGCGAGCCAGTGCAGCGTCCCGGCGACGTCGTCGGGGGTCCCGGCCCGGCCGGTCGAGGTCTCGCCGACGAGCCGCGCCCGCCGCTCCTCGGCCATCGAGTCCCCGAAGAACTCGGTGTCCTCGATGTAGCCGGGCGCGACGACGTTCACGGTGATGCCGCGCGGCCCCAGCTCCCGCGCCAGGTCGTGGGCGTACGGGTGCAGCCCCGCCTTGGCCGCCGCGTAGGCCCCGCTCCCGGAGCCCCGGTAGGCGGCGATGGAGCTGAGGAACAGCACCCGGCCACCGGGCTCGGCGAGCCGCGGCTTCAGCGCCTCGGTGAGCAGCGCGGCGGTCAGGGTGTTGAGCCGGAAGTTCACGGTCCAGGTGTGCGCGACGGCCTCCAGCGGATCGTCGCCCGCGGCGTCCGGTTCCAGCAGTCCGTTGCCCCCGGCACTGTGCACGAGGACGTCCACGGACCCGAACTCCCGCTCCACGAAGGCGGCGACACCCCGCACGTCCTCCGGCTCGGCGAGATCGGCCGCATACGTCAGCGCCCCGGGCACCCCGGCCTTCTCCAGCACCGCGGCCCGCCGCCCGAGCAGCAGCACCCGATCCCCGCCCGCGGCGAACATCCGGGCCGCCGCAAGCCCAATTCCCGTTCCTCCACCACTGATTACCACGTTCCGTGCCATACGAACGACCCTACGATCCGTCGGCCGCCGAGGGCGAATCAGCGCAGGCTGCGCACGTCGAGATGCCGCAAAACCCGGTCCACCACCTCGGGGTCCGCCCCGGGTTCGCTCCGCGCCGCCAGCACCTCGTGCCGCGCCGCGCTCAGCATCTCCTGCTGGATCCGCCGCACCCGCTTCACCCGCCGCGCCCGCTCCCGGTACGCCTCCCGCCGCTCGTCCTCCGCGAGTTCGGGACTGATCCGCACCCCGATGTCGAAGGCCCGCCGCAGCATCTGCTCGGAGAGGTCCTCCGGCAGCTCCTCGTCCTCCTCGATCTCCCGGAGCCTGCGCTTCGCCGCCTTCGCCGCCCGGATCGCCAGCGCCTTCGCGAACTCCTTCTCCTGGTCGGTGTCGGCCTTCACCCCGAGCCGCCGCACCAGCCACGGCAACGTCAGGCCCTGCACCACCAGCGTCGCCATGATCACCCCGAAGGCGATGAAGATGAGCTCGTCCCGGTTCGGGAACGGCGCCCCGGAATCCGTCTCCAGCGGAATGGCCAGCACCAGCGCCACCGACGCCACCCCGCGCATCCCGGACCACCACATCACCACGGTCTCGCGCCAGCTCACCGGGATGTCCTCGTCGTAGTCCCGCCGCGCGTGCAGCCGCTTGGTCAGCCACGTCGCCGGCAGCAGCCACAGCAGCCGTACGAGGACGACCACGCACACCACGAGCGCCGCCCACCCGAGCAACTGGCCCCACCGGCCGGTCGCGGTGTGGATGGCGTTGTGCAGTTCGAGCCCGACCAGCCCGAACGCCACACCGGTGACGAGGGTGTCGACGATGTTCCAGAACGTGTGCCCGGCCAGCCGCGTCATGACGTCGTCGGCGTCCGAGCCGTACTCCGCGAGGAACAGCGCGGTGGTGAGCACGGCGAGCACCCCGGACCCGTGCAGTTCCTCCGCCATGACGTAGGAGGCGTACGGCACCAGCAGGGTCAGGCCGATCTGCAGGGTCGCGTCCCCGAGCAGCTCCATCAGCTTGTTGGCGCCCCAGCCCAGCGCCAGGCCGACGGCCACCGCCACCACGGCCGACAGCACCAGGTCGAGGCCGGCCTTCCAGGGAGAGAACGTCCCGCTCACGGCGGCGGCGATCGCCACGTGGTAGAGGACGATGGCCGTCACGTCGTTGAACAGCCCCTCGCCCTCCAGGATCGACACCAGCCGGCGCGGCAGCCCCAGCTGCCCGGCGACGGCCGTCGCCGCGACCGGGTCCGGCGGCGCGACCAGCGCGCCGAGCGCGAACGCCGCGGCGAGCGGCAGCCCCGGCACGATCGCGTTGGCCGCGGCGGCCACGCAGGCCATGGTGACGAACACCAGGGCCACGGCCAGCAGGAAGATCGGTCTCTTGTTCGCCGCGAACTGCCGCCACGAGGTGCGCCGTACGGCCGCGTACAGCAGGGGCGGCAGCAGCAGCGGCAGGATCAGGTCCGGCGGGATGTCGACGTTCGGCACGAAGTCGAGCAGGGCGAGGACTATGCCCAGGAGCGTCATCAGCACCGGCGCGGGCACCCCGAGCCGGTCCCCGACCGGCACGCTGATCACGGCCCCGAGCAGCAGCACGAACAACAGGGCCAACTGATCCACGGTCAGCGCTCCGGGAGGTCAGACGGTCACACGACTGCCCTCAAGCCTGCCACGCAACTCCCAGGACAAACCGTTCCGGCGCCCATCGCGACGGGCCGGTGCCTCTCGTGCGGCTCAGGCCTGGAGCGAACGCCGCATACCCCGGTGGGCGATGCCCGCCTCCAGGTACTCCGGTCCGTACGGCTCGTAGCCGAGCCGCTCGTAGAAGCCGAGGGCGTGCGTCTGCGCGTGGAGGTCGACGGCCGTGAGGCCTCGCGCGCGTGCCGCGTCCTCGATGGCCCGCACGAGGGCGGCGCCGACGCCGAGCCCGCGCGCACGGCTCGTCACGGCGAGCCGGCCGAGGGAGCCCACGGACGGGTCGGCTCCGGTCTGCGCCACGGCCGCCTCCCCGTACAGCAGCCGCCCGGTCCCCAGCGGCACGCCGTCCTCCCGGACCGCCAGCACATGGACGGCCCCCGCGTCGTAGGCGTCGTACTCCAGGTCCTCCGGCACGCCCTGCTCGCCGACGAAGACCTCCTTGCGCACCGCGAAGCACGCCTCACGGTCGCCCGGGCCCTCGGCGACCCGCACCACGTACGCCGGGCTGCTCACGCGTAGGTCTCCTCCCGGACCTGGTCCAGGGCCTTTTGCAGGTCCTCCGGGTAGTCGCAGGAGAACTCCGCCCACTGTCCGTCCCCGGGGTGCTCGAAGCCGAGCCGCACCGCGTGCAGCCACTGGCGGGTCAGACCGAGGCGCTTGGCGAGCGTCGGGTCGGCGCCGTAGGTCAGGTCGCCGACGCAGGGGTGCCGGTGTGCGGCCATGTGGACGCGGATCTGGTGCGTGCGGCCGGTCTCCAGCTTCACGTCGAGCAGGGAGGCGGCGCGGAAGGCCTCGATGAGGTCGTAGTGCGTGACGGACGGCTTGCCCTCGGCGGTGACGGCCCACTTGTAGTCGTGCTGCGGGTGCCGTCCGATGGGCGCGTCGATGGTGCCGCTGGTCGGGTCCGGGTGGCCCTGGACGAGCGTGTGGTACCGCTTGTCGACCGTGCGCTCCTTGAACTGGCGCTTCAGTGACGTGTACGCGTACTCGGACTTGGCGACGACCATCAGCCCGGACGTGCCGACGTCGAGGCGGTGGACGATGCCCTGGCGCTCGGCGGCACCGGAGGTGGAGATCCGGTATCCGGCGGCGGCCAGGCCCCCGATGACGGTGGGCCCGGTCCAGCCCGGCGAGGGGTGCGCGGCCACACCGACCGGCTTGACGATGACGACCACGTCATCGTCGTCGTGCACGATCTCCATGCCCTCGACCGGCTCGGCCACCACCTGCACCGGCGCGGGCGCCTGCGGCATCTCGACCTCCAGCCAGGCGCCGCCGTGCACGCGCTCCGACTTGCCGACCACCGATCCGTCGACCGTGACCTTCCCCGCGGCGGCGAGCTCGGCCGCCTTGGTCCGGGAGAAGCCGAACATGCGGGAGATGGCGGCGTCGACGCGCTCGCCCTCCAGGCCGTCGGGTACGGGCAGGGTACGGATCTCGGGAATCGTGCTCACCCGTCGAGTATGCCGGACGGGTCCGACAGCCCCGTACGAGAGTCCGACGGCCCCTCAGTCCTTGTGGACGGTGCCGTCCGGGTCGAGCCCCTTGAACGACAGCAGCACGATCAGGATGCCGCCGCACACGATCGCCGAGTCGGCCAGGTTGAACACGGCGAAGTGCTTGGGCGCGATGAAGTCCACGACCGCGCCCTCGAAGACGCCCGGTGCCCGGAAGATCCGGTCGGTGAGATTGCCCAGCGCACCGCCGAGCAGCAGGCCGAGCGCGATCGCCCAGGGCAGGCTGTACAGCTTGCGGGCGAGGCGGGCGATGACCACGATCACCGCCGCCGCGATCATGGTGAAGATCACGGTGAAGGCCTCGCCGAAGCCGAAGGCCGCGCCCGCGTTGCGGATCGCCTCGAACTTCAGCCAGTCCCCGATGATCTCGATGGGCGGGTGGTGCTCCAGCTTGGCCACCACGATCATCTTGCTGATCAGGTCGAGGGCGTAGGCGAACGTGGCGACGGCGAACAGCACCGCGATCCGGCGCCTGCCCCGGGGCCTTGCGGCCGTGGCCTCCGACTCGTCCGTGCCCGACGCGCCGGCGGCCGCCGCCGTATCGTCGGTGCCGGACTCGCCGGGCCGGTCCTGCCCGTTCCCGGCCGCGTCCGGTGTGTCCGGCGTACCGATGATGCGCTCCGCCTCTGCCACGTGAGTCCCTCAACCTAGGTGCCTGACTGAGGACGAGGGTACGGCACACGCCGGGCCGCCCACGTGCTCAGGAGGCATTCGGCGGCCGGTCAGTACCGGCGCTCCTGCTTCTGCTTGCACTCCACGCACAGCGTGGCCCGCGGGAAGGCCTGCATCCTGGCCTTGCCGATGGGGTTGCCGCAGTTCTCGCAGAGGCCGTAGGTGCCCGCGTGGAGGCGTTCCAGCGCGCGCTCGGTCTGGACGAGCATCTCGCGCGCGTTGGCGGCCAGGGCCAGCTCGTGCTCGCGCGTGATGTTCTTGGTGCCGGTGTCCGCCTGGTCGTCGCCCGCGCCGTCCCCGGAGTCCCGCATCAGGCCGGCGAGCGACCGCTCCGACGAGGTGATCTCCTCGCGCAGCCGCGCCTCCTCCGACATCAGCTCGGAGCGCGCCTCCTCGACCTCCTCCGTCGTCCAGGGGTCCTCGCCCGGGCGTACCGCCAGCTCACCGGGCTCCGCCGCGCCCGCCCGCGCCTTCGGAACGGCGGTCTTCGCCGCCGTGGCCGTGCCAGGAGTCTTCTTCGCACCCACCGTCGTCGCTCCCGTCTGCGGCGCGGCCTCGGCCGCACCCGCCTTCTTGGCCGTGCTGGTCCCGGCCATGTCCTGTGTGGCCCCGCCGGTCCGGGCAGTGCCCTTCCCGGCCGGGCCCTTCGTGGTGGTGCTCCCGCCTCCGGCGCCCTGCCCGGCGACACCCTCGGCGCTCTTCTTCGCGGCGTCGGCCTTGGCGGCCTTCGCCCTGGTGACAGCGGCCTTCTTCGCCGCCGCCCCCTTGGCGGCCGCCTTCCCGGCCCCTGGTTCCCTACCCACCGCTTCCCCAACGACCGCCTTCTCGGCCCCCGCTTCCTCGGCCCGCGCCCCCTTGGCGACGGCCCTCTTGCCCGCCGCCTTCCCGACAGCCGACTTCTTGGCGGCCGCCTTACCGGCCGCCGCCTTAGCGGCCCCAGTCCCGGCCGCCGCCTTACCGGCCCCAGTCCCGGCCGCCGTCTCCTCGGCCGCCACCTTCTTGGCCGCCGCCTTACCGGCCTCTGTCCTGGCCGCCGTCTTACCGGCCCCGGTCCTGGCCGCCGTCTTAGCGGCCCCTGTCCTGGCCGCCGTCTTACCGGCCCCTGTCCCGGCCGCCGTCTCCTCGGCCGCCACCTTCTTGGCCGCCGCCTTACCGGCCTCTGTCCTGGCCGCCGTCTTACCGGCCCCGGTCCCGGCCCCGGTCCCGGCCGCTGTCTCCTCGGCCGTCACCTTCTTGGCCGCTGACTTCTTGGGGGTCGCCTTCCCTGCAGGCGCTTCCTTGGCCGCCGTCTTCCCCGCAGGCGCCTTCTTTGCCGCCGTCTTCCCGGCCACCGCCTTCTTGGCAGGAGCCCTGTCGCCCACGGCCTTCTCGGCGACCCTCTTACCGGCCGCCGCTTTCTCGGCCGGGGCCTTCCCGGCTGCTGCCTTCCCCGCCGGGGCCTTCCCAGCCAGGGCCTTCCCAGCCAGGGCCTTCCCAGCCAGGGCCTTCCCGGCCGGTGCCTTGGCAGCCGCCTTCCCAGGCGCGGCTCTCCCGGTCGCACCCTCCTGGGCCCTGCCCTGCTGATCAGTGCCCGCACGGGCCGTGCCCGGCTCGGCCGTCCCCGGCTGGGCGGTGCCCGCCTCCGGCGGGCCCTGCTTGGCTGCGTCCTGATCGGCCGCGCCCATCCTGGCCGTCACCTTCCTGACGGCCTCCTTGGTCTTCTTGACGGCGGCCTTCGTCCCCTCGGTCGCCTTCCCCGCCGCCCCCTTCGCCGCCCGCCCCGCCGAGCCCCCCTGGGTGGACTTCTTCCCGCCCACGTCCTTGGCCGCACCGCCGGAGGCCTCCCCGGACCTGCCGGACGCCGGCTGCTGTACGGCGGTCTTCTTCGCCACCATGGCCGCGGCCCCTTCACATATTGTGATCTTGCTCGCGAATCGTGCTGGGACGATAAATCGACTCGAGTCCCGCGGCAACGGGGCACACCGCCCGATTCGCCCGCCTCGCGCACGCCGCGCGGCGAACCTGCATCCGTTGTGCCCAGCTCCCCGCCCGGTAATCCGCCGAGCCGGACGTCCCAGGATCCGAACACCCATACCACCCCATTCGGGTCATCAAACCCATAAGCCACCCCCCTGCGCCACCCCGGCTCCGGCGGCCCGGAAAAGCGGTCGGCCGCTGTCCGCCCGGCGCCGTACACTGGGCGGAGCGAAAAGCGTGGATGGGGACGAGTAGCGGCGTACGCAGCCCAGAGCGACCCGGGGACGGTGGAAGCCCGGGGGCGAGCGCGACGTGAAGATCACCCCGGAGCCGCCGGAAGAACGCCACGGCCGAGAGCGGTGGCCAGTAGACCCGGCATCGCGACCCCAATGAGGGGGCTCCTCGGCGCACACCCCGCGCCGGAGGGCCAAGGAGGGTGGTACCGCGGGAGCGCGCCGAAGGCGGCGCAGGCAGACGTAGCTCTCGTCCCTCCGGACGGAAGGCAGCAAGTCCGCCGGAGGAAGCCCGCTGATGACATCGCCGACGTACCGCCAGGTACCCGCCCAGGTCGACCTGCCCGCCCTCGAGCACGCCGTGCTCGACTTCTGGCGCGAGCAGAAGATCTTCGCCAAGAGCCTGGAGCAGTCCGAGGGCCGCCCCGAGTGGGTGTTCTACGAGGGCCCGCCCACCGCCAACGGCATGCCCGGCGCCCACCACATCGAGGCCCGCGTCTTCAAGGACGTCTTCCCCCGCTTCCGCACCATGCGCGGCTACCACGTGGCCCGCAAGGCCGGCTGGGACTGCCACGGCCTCCCGGTGGAGCTCGCCGTCGAGAAGGAGCTCGGCTTCTCCGGCAAGCAGGACATCGAGGCGTACGGCATCGCCGCGTTCAACGCCAAGTGCCGCGAGTCGGTGACCCGCCACACGGACGCCTTCGAGGCGCTCACGACCCGCATGGGCTACTGGACCGACCTCCAGGACCCGTACCGCACGATGGACCCCGAGTACATCGAGTCGGTCTGGTGGTCGCTGAAGGAGATCTTCAACAAGGGCCTGCTGGTCCAGGACCACCGCGTCGCCCCCTGGTGCCCCCGCTGCGGCACGGGCCTGTCGGACCACGAGCTGGCACAGGGCTACGAGACGGTCGTCGACCCATCCGTCTACGTCCGCTTCCCGCTCACCTCCGGCCCGCTCGCCGGCGAGGCCGCGCTCCTGGTGTGGACCACGACCCCGTGGACCCTGGTGTCCAACACCGCGGTCGCCGCCCACCCCGAGGTCACCTACGTCGTAGCGAGCAACGGCGAAGAGAAGCTGGTCGTCGCCGAGCCGCTCGTCGCCAAGGCCCTCGGCGAGGGCTGGGAGACCACCGGCCAGACCTTCACGGGCGCCGAGATGGAGCGCTGGACGTACCAGCGCCCCTTCGAGCTGGTGGAGTTCCCCGAGCCGGCGCACTTCGTCGTCAACGCCGAGTACGTCACCACCGAGGACGGCACGGGTCTGGTCCACCAGTCCCCCGCCTTCGGTGAGGACGACCTCAAGGTCTGCCGCTCCTACGGCCTGCCGGTCGTGAACCCGGTCCGCCCGGACGGCACCTTCGAGGAGGACGTCCCGCTCGTCGGCGGCGTCTTCTTCAAGAAGGCCGACGAGAAGCTCACCGCCGACCTCGACGAGCGCGGCCTGCTCTTCAAGCACATCCCGTACGAGCACAGCTACCCGCACTGCTGGCGCTGCCACACCGCGCTGCTCTACTACGCGCAGCCCTCCTGGTACATCCGCACCACGGCGCTCAAGGACCGCCTGCTCGCGGAGAACGAGAACACCAACTGGTTCCCGGAGACGGTCAAGAACGGCCGGTACGGCGACTGGCTGAACAACAACATCGACTGGGCGCTGTCCCGCAACCGCTACTGGGGCACCCCGCTGCCGATCTGGCGCTGCGAGGACGACCACCTCACCTGCGCCGGCTCCCTCACGGAGCTGACCGAGCTGACCGGCACCGACCAGTCGGGTCTGGACCCGCACCGCCCGTTCATCGACGAGGTCACCTTCGCCTGCCCGCAGGACGGCTGCGGCAGGACGGCCACGCGCGTGCCCGAGGTGATCGACGCCTGGTACGACTCGGGCTCGATGCCGTTCGCGCAGTGGGGTTACCCGTACAAGAACAAGGAGCTGTTCGAGGCCCGCTACCCGGCGCAGTTCATCTGCGAGGCCATCGACCAGACCCGCGGCTGGTTCTACACGCTGATGGCGGTCGGCACGCTCGTCTTCGACAAGTCCAGTTACGAGAACGTGGTCTGCCTCGGCCACATCCTCGCCGAGGACGGCCGCAAGATGTCCAAGCACCTGGGCAACACCCTGGAGCCGATCCCGCTCATGGACCGGCACGGCGCCGACGCGGTCCGCTGGTTCATGGCGGCCGGCGGCTCCCCGTGGGCGGCCCGCCGCGTGGGCCACGGCACCATCCAGGAGGTCGTCCGCAAGACCCTCCTGACGTACTGGAACACGGTCGCCTTCCAGGCCCTGTACGCGCGTACGACGGGCTGGGCCCCGTCCGAGGCCGACCCGGCCCCGGCCGACCGCCCGGTCCTGGACCGCTGGCTGCTGTCCGAACTGCACGCGCTCACCGACCAGGTCACGCAGGCCCTGGACGCCTACGACACCCAGCGCGCCGGCAAGCTGCTGTCCGCGTTCGTCGACGACCTGTCCAACTGGTACGTGCGCCGTTCCCGCCGCCGCTTCTGGCAGGGCGACAAGGCGGCGCTGCGCACGCTGCACGAGGTCGTCGAGACGGTCACGCAGCTGATGGCCCCGCTGACCCCGTTCATCACCGAGCGGGTCTGGCAGGACCTGATCGTCCCGGTCACCCCGGGCGCCCCGGAGTCGGTCCACCTCTCCTCCTGGCCCGAGGCGGACCTCACGGCCATCGACCCGGAGCTGTCCAGGCAGATGGTGCTGGTGCGCCGCCTGGTGGAGCTGGGCCGTGCCACGCGCGCGGAGTCGGGCGTCAAGACGCGTCAGCCGCTCTCCCGCGCCCTGATCGCCGCGACGGGCTTCGAGTCGCTGGACTCCGAGCTGCGCACGCAGATCACGGAGGAGCTGAACGTCGAGTCCCTGGCGACGCTGAGCGACGTCGGCGGCTCCCTGGTCGACACCACCGCGAAGGCCAACTTCCGCGCGCTGGGCAAGCGGTTCGGCAAGCGCGTCCAGGACGTGGCGAAGGCCATCGCCGACACGGACGCGGCCGCCCTGTCCCTGGCCCTGCGCGAGGGCACGGCGTCGGTGGAGGTCGACGGCGAGACCATCACGCTGGCGCCCGACGAGGTCATCATCACGGAGACCCCGCGCGAGGGCTGGTCGGTGGCGTCCGACGCGGGCGCGACGGTCGCCCTGGACCTGGAGATCACGGAGGAGCTGCGCCGCGCGGGCCTCGCCCGTGACGCGATCCGCCTGATCCAGGAGGCCCGCAAGAACAGCGGCCTCGACGTGGCCGACCGCATCGCGCTGCGCTGGACCGCGACCGACCCGGCCGTCGCCGAGGGCCTGACCGAGCACGCGGCCCTGATCGCCGACGAGGTCCTCGCCACGGACTTCGCCCAGGGCGAGGCGGACGACACCTACGGCGAGCCCTTCACCGACGAGGGCCTGTCCCTGACGTTCCGCCTGCGCAAGGCGTAACCGTCCAGGGCCTCCCCGGACCAAGGCCGTCAGACCGAAGGCCCGGCCCCGCCAAAGATCTTGGCGGGGCCGGGCCTTCGGCGTTGCGTACGCAGAACGCCGGTGCGCGGCGGCGAACACGCGTGGCAAAAGGGCGAGGCCCCGGGGTGAACCCGGGGCCTCGCCCTGAACGCTGCCGACGTCTACGCCGTACTACTGGCCATCAGGCCGTCAGTTGTCATCCTCGTCGATCAGGAAGCCCCGCATCGGCGAGGGCGCCTGACCCATCGGGGACGGGCCCTGCGGACGCACCGGCGCCATCGGCTGGGTCATCGCCGGCGACATCTGCTGCTGGCCGCCGTAGGACGGAGCGGACGGCGACGGGGCACCGCCCATCGTCTGGTTGCCGCCGTACGACGGGGCGCTCGCGCCGGCCGGAGCCATGGAAGGCGCCGGGGACGGCGGGAGGGACGCGGTCGCCGGAGTGCGCGGCGGGGCCAGCGAGTCGTCGGCCTGGGTCTCCAGCTGACGCAGCTGCGACTCCAGGTACGACTTCAGGCGCGTGCGGTACTCGCGCTCGAAGCCGCGCAGGTCCTCGACCTTGCGCTCCAGCGTGGCGCGGGCGGACTCCAGGGAGCCCATCGCGACGCGGTGCTTCTCCTGCGCGTCCCGCTCCAGGGCATCGGCCTTGGCTCGGGCGTCACGCTCCAGACCCTCGGCACGCGAACGCGCCTCGCCGACGATCTTGTTGGCTTCGGAACGGGCCTCGGCGATCGCCTGGTCGGCGGTCTGCTGGGCCAGCGAGAGGACACGCGCGGCGCTGTCGCCACCGGGGCCTCCCTGACCGGGGCCGCCCATCGGACCGCCCATGGGGCCGCCCATCGGACCACCCATCTGCTGCTGCATCGGGGGCTGACCCATGGGACCCGGACCCTGGCCCATCGGACCGGGACCACCAGGACCCTGGGGACCACCCTGACCGCCGGGACCGGCGGGCAGCTGCGGGGCACCGCTCGGCAGCTGGGGCGGACCACCCATGGGGCCACCCATCTGCTGCTGCGGCGGGCCCGATATGCCGGCGGGAACGGGACCGCCGGGACCGCGCATGCCCTGCTGCTGTTGCTGCTGATCCTGCTGCTGCTCCGGAGGCTTGCGCATGTTCTGCTGGTTCTGCGCAGCAGCGCGCGTGGCCGCGGCCAGTTTGGCGCGCAGGTCCTCGTTCTCACGGAGCAGGCGGGTCAGTTCGGCTTCGACCTCGTCGAGGAAGGCATCGACCTCGTCCTCGTCATAGCCTTCTCGGAGGCGGACGGTCGTGAACTGCTTGTTCCGCACGTCCTCGGGGGTCAACGGCATCTCTTCACCTCAACGTAGTCGTCGGCATTCGGCAAGACCGTATCTGTCACATCGCTCACATCGCGCTCCGCACGAGTGTGATCAGGATGTAGACGATGATCATCAACACGAAGAAGGACAGGTCGAGCGCCACGCCCCCGAGACGCAGCGGCGGGATGACCCGCCGCAGAAGCTTGAGCGGTGGATCAGTGGCAGTGTAGGTGGCCTCCAGAACGACCACCATCGCCTTGCCGGGTTGCCATGAGCGGGCGAACTGGAAGACGTAGTCCATGACCAACCGGAAAATGAGCACGATGAGGAAGACCATCAGCGCGATGTAGAGAACCTGCAGAACCACGCTCATGACCTGTCGCTTCCCTCTCCCCTGTGCCCTGCTGTAGTGCTGTCTACTGCTGTTTCCGGTGTTGCGTCTCAGCTCTGGTTGAAGAACCCGCCCTCTGCGATGCGGGCCTTGTCCTCCGCCGTGACATCGACGTTAGCAGGCGACAACAGGAACACCTTCTGCGTCACCCGCTCGATACTGCCGTGAAGACCAAACACCAAACCGGCCGCAAAGTCGACAAGTCGCTTCGCATCTGTGTCGTCCATCTCAGTCAGATTCATGATCACCGGGGTGCCTTCACGGAAGTGTTCCCCGATGGTACGGGCCTCGTTGTAGGTCCGTGGGTGGAGCGTGGTGATCCGGTAAGGCTCTCGTTCGGACACGACCTTGGGCATGATCACCGGTGCGTTCTTCTCCAGGCTTGCGCGTTCTTGTGTGATGGATGCCACGGGCGCGATGCGCGCCGGGCGGCCGGATTCCGCGGGGAGCGAAGCGGAGCGGGGAGCAGGCTCGCGAGGTGCGGGCGGTTGTACGACTCGTACCTCTTCGTCCCTTTGGGGCTGATGTGAGACATGAGGCTGATGGGACGGCTCGTGCCGTCGGTGGTCCCGCTCGGGCTCCGGGTCCAGTTCGGGTTCGAAATCGTCGTCGGGGTCGAATCCGCGGCCGTCGTACCCATCGTCCTCCACGAGGCCGAGGTAGACCGCCATCTTGCGCATCGCGCCGGCCATGCTCTGAGTCCTCCGCTCTGTGGTGGATCGGCTGACGACTGCCAGGTGCCTGCGATCCACGTGGTCCTTGAATCCGCCTTTCGGCGGCAATGACCATATTTTCTGCTGTGGTCCGACTTCTTGGCGACGTTACCCGAGCCTGGGGCGGACTCCGAGTACCGCGCTGCCGACGCGCACATGTGTCGCTCCGGCCGCCACGGCCTGTTCGAGGTCCGCACTCATCCCTGCCGAGACCATGGTGGCAGCCGGATGACTCCGGCGCAGGTCAGTCGACAAATCCATCAACCGCTCGAAGGCCGCCTGTTCGCGTCCCGCGTACTCCCCGGTGAGCGGTGCGACGGTCATCAGTCCGTCGAGCCGCAGCCCCGGGGCACCGGCCACGAGGTCGGCCAACTCCTCGATCCCGCCGGGTGCCACGCCACCGCGTTCGCCCCGCTCGCTCTCGCCCGCGTCCAGTGCGACCTGGAGGAGGCAGCCCAGCTCGCGACCTGCCCGGACGGCCTCCTTCGACAGAGCTGTGACGAGCTTGGAACGATCGACGGACTGCACGAAGTCCGCGTAACCGGCCACGGAGCGCACCTTGTTGGTCTGGAGTTGACCGACAAAGTGCCAGGTAAGGGGCAGATCCGCACAGGCCGCGGCCTTGGGTGCCGCGTCCTGGTCACGGTTCTCGGCGACATGGCGGACGCCGAGTTCCGACAGCGCCCGCACATCGCTGGCCGGATAGGTCTTCGTGACCACGATCAGGGTCACGTCCTCGCGCCCGCGGCCGGCGGCCGCGCACGCGTCGGCGATGCGCCGCTCAACTTTCGCCAGATTTGCGGCGAGTTCGTCCTTACGGTCCGTCATGTCCTGTCAGTCCAGCCACACATAACCCGCGAGCCGCCCGGTGGTGCGGTCACGGCGGTACGAGAAGTGATCACGCGATTCCAGCGTGCACACCGGCGACTGCTCCCGGTCGCGCACCCCGAGCCGTTCCAGCTGGGCGTGCACTCCGGCGCTCACATCGACCGCCGGTGTGCCCCAACTCGTCTCGGCGTACGCCGCCGGCTCGATGGCGGACACCTCGGCGCGCATCGCCTCGGGCACTTCGTAACACCGGCCGCAGACGGTGGGTCCGGTGCGGGCCACGATCCGGGAGGGGTCGGCGCCCAGGTCCGTCATCGCGCGTAGCGCGGCCGGGACGACTCCGGCGATCATGCCCGGCCGGCCCGCGTGGGCCGCGGCGGCGATCCCGGCGACCGGGTCGGCGAGCAGCACCGGCACGCAGTCGGCGGTGAGCACGGCGAGGGCGAGCCCGCGCCGCGCGGTGACGATCGCGTCGACCGGCGGGATGGCGGACGACGATTCCCACGGTCCGGCCACCACCGACACGTCCGCCCCGTGCACCTGGTTCATCCAGACCACCCGGTCCGGCTCGATGCCCAGGAACTTGGCGGCCAGTTCCCGGTTGGTGCGTACGGCGTCCGGGTCGTCTCCGACCGCTCCGCCGAGATTGAGCTCCTCATACGGAGCGGCGCTCACCCCGCCCCACCGGTCGGTGAAGGCGAAGTGCGCGCCGCTCGCGCTCTCGCGCTGTCCTATCACGTCAGAAGGATCACTTGAGGAAGTCCGGTACGTCCAGCTCCTCGGCCGCGCTGTCCGAGTAGGTGCGCGGCGCCGGCGGGACCGGCGGGGCGACCGGGATGTCCTCGACCGGCTTCGGAGCGGGCTCCGGGTCCTCCTTCGGGGTCACGCTGCCGAGCGATCCGAAGGACGGGCGGCTCTCGGTCGGCCGCGCCGGGGCCGGCTCCTCGCGCTTGGCCGAGGCCGAGCCGATCACGTTCTCCCGGCGGGCCGGGGGCTGGCCCCCGTCGAAGCCGGCGGCGATCACGGTGACCCGGACCTCGTCGCCGAGCGCGTCGTCGATGACCGCGCCGAAGATGATGTTGGCCTCGGGGTGGGCGGCCTCGCTCACCAGCTGGGCGGCCTCGTTGATCTCGAACAGACCGAGGTCCGAGCCGCCGGAGATCGAGAGCAGCACACCGCGGGCGCCGTCGATGGAGGCCTCCAGCAGCGGCGAGGAGATCGCCATCTCGGCTGCGGCCACCGCGCGGTCGTCGCCGCGGGCCGAGCCGATGCCCATCAGGGCCGAGCCGGCCTCGGACATGACCGACTTGACGTCGGCGAAGTCGAGGTTGATGAGGCCGGGGGTGGTGATGAGGTCGGTGATGCCCTGCACACCGGAGAGCAGGACCTGGTCGGCCGACTTGAAGGCGTCGAGCACCGAGACCTGGCGGTCCGAGATGGACAGCAGCCGGTCGTTCGGGATGACGATGAGGGTGTCGACCTCTTCGCGGAGCTCGGCGATGCCGTCCTCGGCCTGGTTCGCGCGGCGCCGCCCCTCGAAGGTGAACGGGCGCGTGACCACACCGATGGTGAGGGCACCGAGCGAGCGGGCGATGTTGGCCACGACGGGCGCGCCGCCGGTGCCGGTGCCGCCGCCTTCACCGGCTGTCACGAAGACCATGTCGGCCCCCTTGAGGACCTCCTCGATCTCCTCGCGGTGGTCCTCGGCGGCCTTGCGGCCCACGGCCGGGTTGGCTCCGGCGCCGAGTCCGCGGGTGAGTTCACGGCCGACGTCCAGCTTGACGTCGGCGTCGCTCATCAACAGAGCTTGCGCGTCGGTGTTGATGGCGATGAACTCGACGCCCTTGAGACCGACCTCGATCATCCGGTTGATGGCATTGACACCACCGCCGCCGACACCGATGACTTTGATGACTGCGAGGTAGTTCTGCGGTGCTGCCACGTCGAAGGCCTCTCGCCTCGAGTTACGTGTCGCCGAATCCCCGTGACGCCCTGCGCCCCGCGACCCGACGACTGATGCCGAATGGGACGGTCCGTATCGCCGACCCGAACCCTAACCCTGAAGTTTAGGGTTACCAGTGTGTCTGTTCCTTGGAGTCTTCTGAACAGGACACTAAGTCGACAAGTGGCGCACGTTCAACGAACACGCCGAACCTCCCGTTTTTCTTTTCACCCTATGTGATCAGCCGTAGCACTGCCCAACCAGGGTGCTGGCCTGCGCGGATGTGCGTCAACTCGCTGATGACGCGGGCGCGGTGGGGACGCTGACGTCGAAGTGCCGCGCGCCCGGCGAGGCTTTCATCAGAGCGGTGAGCGTACGGGCCTTCGCGGGGCCCTTCTCGCTGCTTCCCCAGACGACCGTGCGGCCGTCCCGCAACTCCAGCGAGATGTCGTCGTAGGAACGGACCTTGACGGTCCGTGTGTCGCGCGCGACGGCGGCCGGAACGGCGCGGGCGACGAGCACCGCCTCGCGCACCAGCCGGGACTCGCCGAAGCGGCGCAGGCTGGCGGCGGCGGAGCTGGACCGCGCGAGCGTCAATTCCAGGGCGGGCACGCCTTTCGGCGCCTCAGAAACCGTGGCGAAACGGACACCTTCATCGTCCACTTCGACGAACTTTCCGCCCTTTTGGACAATCAGAACCGGAGTCCGCTCAACCACTTTCAGGTCGATTCCATGAGGCCAGGAACGGACCACGTCAACGGTGTCAATTCGGGGCAATTTCCGGCGCAGTCGCGTCTCGATCGCATCGGTGTCCACTGAAATGAGCGGCTTCCCGAGCGGCACCTCGGCGGCCGCCTCGACCTGAGCCGGTGTCAGGACCCGGGTGCCCGACACGGAGACCTGCTCGGCGCGCAGCCAGTCGGAGCCGTAGAACAGCCACAGCGTCGGGATGCCGAGGAAGACCAGGGCGAGGACCGAGATGACGATCACACGAACGTGGCGCCGCCGCAGACGCCTGACGGGCGGCGGGCCGGACGACTCCTGCTGGCGTTCACCGCGCTCGGCGGTGGTCGATCCGGCCACGCTCCCCTGCCTTCCGTCATCCGTGCCTAGCGGTGTGCACGAGCGGCGGCGATCGCCTCGTACACCATGCCGACGAGCAGGTCGTCGGCGTCCCGGCGGCCGAACTCGGCGGCGGCGCGGGACATCTGGTACAGCCGGTGCGGGTCGGCGAGCACAGGCAGGACGTGTCGCTGGACCCACTCGGGGGTCAGCTCCGCGTCGTCGACCAGCAGGCCGCCGCCGGCCTTGACCACCGGCTGGGCGTTGAGCCGCTGTTCGCCGTTGCCGATGGGCAGCGGGACGTAGGCGGCCGGGAGCCCGACGGCGGAGAGTTCGGCGACGGTCATCGCGCCCGCGCGGCAGAGCATCATGTCGGCCGCGGCGTACGCGAGGTCCATCCGGTCCAGGTAACTTACCGGGATGTAGGGGGGCATCCCCGGCATCTGCTGGACCTGCGGCAGTTCGTTCTTCGGGCCGACCGCGTGCAGGATCTGGATGCCGGCCTGCTGGAGCCAGGGCGCGACCGTCTGCACGACCTCGTTGAGGCGGCGGGCGCCCTGGGAGCCGCCGGAGACCAGCAGCGTGGGCAGGTTGGGGTCGAGCCCGAACGCGGCGCGTGCCTCAGGGCGTACGGCGGCCCGGTCCAGGGTGGCGATGGAGCGGCGCAGCGGGATGCCGATGTACCGGGAGTTCCGCAGCTTGCTGTCCGGCGTCGAGACGGCGACCTGGCTGGCGTAGCGCGAGCCGATCTTGTTGGCCAGGCCCGGGCGGGCGTTGGCCTCGTGGATGACGATCGGCACGCCGAGGCGCTTGGCCGCGAGGTAGCCGGGCAGGGCGACGTAGCCGCCGAAGCCGACCACGGCGTCCGCCTTGGTGCGCTCCAGGATCTGCTCGGTCGCCCTGATGGTGCCGCGCAGCCGGCCCGGGACGGTGATCAGCTCGGGCGTGGGCTTGCGTGGCAGCGGCACGGCGGGGATCAGCGCGAGTTCGTAACCGCGCTCGGGTACGAGACGCGTCTCCAGGCCTCGCTCCGTGCCCAGGGCCGTGATGCCCACGGACGGATCCTGCCTGCGCAGGGCGTCCGCGAGGGCGAGCGCGGGCTCGATGTGGCCCGCGGTTCCTCCGCCGGCGAGTACGACATGCACCGAAATTCACCGCTCTCCGGACGGACGCGCCGCCGAGGCGCGCCGTCGCATCGTGTTCCATCTCCGGGGACTCCGACCCGAACCGGTTCCCCCGGCCCCCCGCTTTCTACCAAAGCGAGGTTGCCGCATCGCAAGCGCTGCCCGCGCAGCGGGCTCGTCGCGCGCGAAGGCGATCAGCAGCCCGATGGCGAACATGGTCGGCAGCAGGGCGGATCCTCCGTAGGAGAACAGCGGGAGAGGCACACCGGCGATCGGCAGCAGACCGAGCACCGCACCGATGTTGATCACGGCCTGGGCCGTGATCCAGGTGGTCACGCCTCCCGCGGCATACCTCACGAAGGGGTCCTCCGTGCGTCCGGCAACGCGGATACCCGCATAGCCTAGAGCCGCGAAGAGGGCGAGGACCGACAGCGTCCCCGCCAGGCCCAGTTCCTCACCGGTGACGGCGAAGATGAAGTCGGTGTGGGCTTCGGGGAGTTGGCCCCATTTCTCCACACTCGCACCCAGCCCGGAACCGAAGATTCCGCCGGAGGCGAGGGCGTAGATGCCGTGTACGGCCTGCCAGCAGTCGACGGGTCCGGACTGGGGTTCGGTGGCGCCGAGGCACTGCAGGCGCGCCATGCGGTTGGGGCTGGTCTTGATGAGGATCAGGCCGAGCACGGCGGCGATCGACAGCACTCCGGCGAACAGCCGGGTGGGCGCGCCGGCCAGCCAGAGCAGGCCGAACAGGATGGCCGTGAGGATGATCGCGGTGCCCATGTCGCCGCCGATCATGATCAGCCCGAGCAGCATGAAGGCGGCCGGCACCAGCGGGACGAGCATGTGCTTCCACTGGGTCAGCAGCCGCTTGTCCTGCTTGCGGGCGAGCAGGTCGGCGCCCCACAGCACCAGCGCGAGCTTGCCGAACTCACTGGGCTGGATCTGGAAGGAGCCGCCGAGGGCGATCCAGTTCTGGTTGCCGTTGACCGACACCCCTATCCCGGGGATCTGCACCAGGGCCATGAGGAAGACGGCGCCCGCGAGGATCGGATAGGCCAGCGCCCGGTGCAGCTTCACCGGCATGCGTGAGGCGGCGAACAGCAGACCGGCGCCGATCAGCGCCGCGAGCAGCTGCTTGCGGAAGAAGTACGAGCCCGGCAGGGACATCTGCAGCGCGGTGATCTGGGAGGCCGAGTAGACCATCACCAGGCCGAGCACGGTGATCAGCAGGCTGCCGCCGAGGATCAGGTAGTAGGCGGTCAGCGGCCGGTCCCAGCCCCGGCGGGCACGGGTGTAGAAGTTCAGGACGGGGTTGTCGCGCAGGGACCGGGGAGGGACGGGGCGCTTGGGGGCGCGCTGGACCGGGGGCCGTCCGGTGCGGCTGGTGGGCATCGCCGATCACCCGGCCAGGCCGGGGGGAAACGCTCCGCCGCGCAGGCCCCCAGGCCGCCGCTCGGGCACCAGCCGCATCCGTGTCACGCGTCCCTCCCAGGTACGCCCGGCACTCCCGCCGGGCGAGGCGGACCCGGGTCAGCCTTCGGCGGAGCCGAGCTCACGAACGGCGTCCGCGAAAGCGTCCCCGCGCTTGTTGTAGTTGACGAACATGTCCATGGAGGCGCACGCCGGAGCCAGCAGCACCGTGTCACCGGGGCGGGCGAGCCGCCGTGCCTCCTGAACCGCCGCGCGCATCGCCCCAGTGTCGGTCCGGTCGAGGTCGACGACGGGTACTTCCGGCGCGTGTCGCGCGAGGGCTTCGCGGATGAGGGCGCGGTCCGCGCCGATCAGCACGGCACCGCGCAGCCGCTTCGCCGCCTTGGTGACCAGTTCGTCGAAGACGGCGCCCTTGGCGAGCCCGCCCGCGATCCACACGATCGACTCGTAGGCCGCCAACGAGGCTTCCGCCGCATGCGTGTTGGTCGCCTTGGAGTCGTCGACGTACGCGACCCCGTCCACGTCCGCCACGTGCGCGATGCGGTGGGCGTCCGGGGTGAACGCCCGCAGGCCGTCCCGTACGGCTTTGGCGGGGACGCCGTAGGCGCGGGCGAGGGCCGCCGCCGCGAGGGCGTTGGCGATGTTGTGCGGGGCGGGCGGGTCGACGTCCGCGACCTCGGCGAGCTCCTGGGCGTTCTTCTGCCGGTTCTCGACGAAGGCCCGGTCGACGAGGATGCCCTCCACGACGCCGAGTTGGGAGGGCGCCGGGGTGCCGAGGGTGAAGCCGATGGCCCGGCAGCCCTCCTCGACGTCGGCCTCGCGGACCAGGTCCTCGGTGGCCTTGTCGGCCACGTTGTAGACGCAGGCGACCCGATTGCCCTCGTAGATGCGGCCCTTGTCGGCGGCGTAGGCCTCCATGGAGCCGTGCCAGTCGAGGTGGTCGGGGGCGAGGTTGAGCACCGCCGCCGAGTGGGCGCGCAGGGAGGGCGCCCAGTGCAGCTGGTAGCTGGACAGCTCCACGGCGAGGACGTCGTACTTCTCCTCGCCGAGCACCGCGTCCAGCAGGGAGACGCCGATGTTGCCGACGGCGGCGGTGCGCAGGCCCGCCGCCTTCAGGATCGAGGCGAGCATCTGGACGGTGGTGGTCTTGCCGTTGGTGCCCGTGACGGCCAGCCAGGGGGCGGCGTCGGGGCCGCGCAGGCGCCAGGCCAGTTCGACGTCGCCCCAGACCGGGACGCCCGCCTGTGCCGCGGCCGCGAACAGCGGCTTGTCCGGCTTCCAGCCGGGCGCGGTGACGATCAGCTCGGAGCCCTCGGGCAACGTGTCGCCGTCGCCGAGGCGCACGGTGATCCCGAGCGCCTCCAGTTCGGCCGCCTGCGCCCGGGCGCGCTCGTCGGCGCCGTCGTTGACGACCGTGACGGTCGCGCCGAGGCCGTGCAGCACCTTGGCCGCCGGGACGCCGGAGACGCCGAGTCCGGCGACGGTGACGTGCTTGCCCTGGAAGTCGAAGGGCTCCGAGGAGGTCACTTGTCCGCTGCCCATCCTGCGTAGAAGAGGCCAAGTCCGACAATCACACAGATGCCCTGAATGATCCAGAAGCGGACCACGACGAGCACTTCGGACCAGCCCTTGAGTTCGAAGTGGTGCTGGAGTGGCGCCATCCGGAAGACGCGCTTGCCGGTGAGGCGGAACGAACCGACCTGGATCACCACGGACATGGTGATCAGGACGAAGAGGCCGCCGAGGATGGCGAGCAGCAGCTCGGTGCGCGAGCAGATCGCGAGGCCGGCGAGCACACCGCCGAGCGCGAGCGAACCGGTGTCACCCATGAAGATCTTGGCCGGCGAGGTGTTCCACCACAGGAAGCCCAGGCAGGCTCCCATCAGCGCGGAGGCGACCACCGCCAGGTCGAGCGGGTCGCGGACCTCGTAGCACGCGCCCGGGTTGGTCAGGGTCTGCGCGTTGGCGCAGGACTCCTGGAACTGCCAGACGCCGATGAAGGTGTAGGCGCCGAAGACGAGCACCGAGGCGCCGGTGGCCAGACCGTCCAGACCGTCGGTGAGGTTCACGCCGTTCGACATCGCGAGGATCATGAACAGCGCCCAGACCACGAACAGCACCGGGCCGATCGTCCAGCCGAAGTCCGTGATGAAGGAGAGCTTCGTGGAGGCCGGGGTGTTGCCGCGGTTGTCCGCGAACTGCAGGGACAGCACCGCGAAGGCGATGCCGACGATCAGCTGGCCGGCCATCTTCGCCTTGGCCCGCAGGCCCAGCGAACGCCGCTTGACGATCTTGATGTAGTCGTCGAGGAAGCCGACCAGGCCCATGCCGACCATCAGGCCGAGCACCAGCAGACCCGAGAAGGTCGGCGCCGCGTCGGCCTCCGGGTCCAGGTAGCCCGTGATCACCTTCGCCAGGAAGTACGCGGCGACCGTCGCCAGGATGAAGGCGATGCCGCCCATGGTCGGCGTACCGCGCTTGCTGGCGTGCTCGCGCGGTCCGTCGTCGCGGATGTACTGGCCGTAGCCCTTGCGCGCGAGGAGCTTGATCAGCAGCGGGGTGCCGATCAGCGTGAGAAAGAGACCAATGACTCCTGCGAACAGGATCTGCTTCATCATCGGGCGGAAACCTCACCCTCGGCACCGGTCTCGAGCAGCGCCTGGGCAACGCTTTCGAGCCCGACCGAACGGGACGCCTTCACGAGCACGACGTCCCCCGGGCGCAACTCGCTGCGCAACAGGTCGACCGCCGCCTGTGCGTCGGACACGTGCACCGACTCCTCACCCCACGAACCCTCGTTATATGCGCCCAGTTGCAGCCAGGCGGCTTCCCTGCCACCGACCGCGACGAGCTTGCTGACGTTGAGCCGGACGGCGAGCCGTCCGACCGCGTCGTGCTCGGCGAGAGCGTCGTCCCCGAGCTCGGCCATCTTGCCGAGCACCGCCCACGTACGGCGTCCCTTGCCCATGGCCACCAGCGCGCGCAGGGCGGCCTTCATGGACTCGGGGTTCGCGTTGTAGGCGTCGTTGACGACCGTCACGCCGTCCGGGCGCTCGGTGACCTCCATCCGCCAGCGGGAGAGGGAGCCCGCCTCGGAGAGCGCGACGGCGATCTCGTCTGCGGACATGCCCAACTCGTGGGCGACGGCGGCCGCGGCGAGCGCGTTCGACACGTGGTGCTCACCGTACAGGCGCATGGTCACATCGCTTGCACCGGAGGGTGTGTGAAGGCGGAACGCGGGCTGTCCGGTGTCCGTGAGTCGCACGTTCTCGGCGGACACGTCCGCTTCGCCGGACTCTCCGAAAAAGACCACCTTCGCCTTCGTACGGGAGGCCATGGCCCGTACGTAGGGGTCGTCCGCGTTGAGGACGGCCGTTCCGCCGTCGGCCTCGGCGGGGAGGGACTCGACGAGTTCGCCCTTGGCCTGGGCGATCTGCTCGCGGCCGCCGAACTCGCCGATGTGGGCGGATCCGACGTTCAGCACCAGGCCGATCTTCGGCGGGGTCAGTTCCGTGAGGTAGCGGATGTGCCCGATGCCGCGGGCGCCCATCTCCAGGACGAGGAACCTCGTCTCCTCGGTGGCGCTGAGCGCGGTCAGCGGCAGCCCGATCTCGTTGTTGAGCGAGCCGGGCGTGAACACCGTCGGCGCCTTGCGCTGGAGCACCTGCGCGATGAGGTCCTTGGTGCTGGTCTTGCCCGCCGAGCCGGTGAGGGCGACGAGGGTGGTGCCGAGGCGGGCCACGACGTGCCGGGCGAGGGCGCCGAGGGCGGTCTGCACGTCCGCCACGACGATCGCGGGCACGCCGACGGGGCGGGTGCCGAGCACGGCCACCGCCCCCGCCTCGACGACCGCCGCCGCGAAGTCGTGGCCGTCCACGCGCTCCCCGGCGAAGGCCACGAACAGGCTGCCCGGCACCGCCTCACGGGAGTCCCGGACGACCGGGCCGGTGACCTGGACGGACGGATCCGGTATGTCGTGCGTCTGCCCGCCGACGACTTCTGCGATCTCGGCGAGGGAGAGGGCGATCACAAGTTCATCCCCTGGGTCTTCTGGATTTTCATCCCTGGGTCTTCTGGATGGCTTCGCGGAGCACCTGGCGGTCGTCGAAGGGACGGACCACACCGGCGATGTCCTGGCCCTGCTCGTGGCCCTTGCCCGCGACCAGCACGGTGTCGCCGGGCTCGGCGCGCGCCACGGCGGCGGCGATCGCGGCGGCCCGGTCCTCGAAGACCTGCACCTCGCCGCGCTCGTGCGCGGGCACGGACGCCGCGCCCTGCAGCATCGTCGCGAGGATCGCGAGGGGGTCCTCGGAGCGGGGGTTGTCGGAGGTCAGTACGGCGGTGTCGGCGAGCCGCGCCGCCGCGGCACCCATGGGCGCGCGCTTGGTGGTGTCCCGGTCGCCGCCGCAGCCGAGGACGATGTGCAGCCTGCCCTCGGTGACCTTGCGCAGGGCGCGCAGCACGGACTCGACGGCGTCGGTCTTGTGCGCGTAGTCGACGACCGCGAGGTACGGCTGCCCGGCGTCCACGCGCTCCAGCCGGCCCGGCACGCCCGGTACGGCGGCCACACCGTCGGCGGCGGCCTGCGGGTCGAGGCCGGCCACGGCGAGGGCGACGATCGCGGCCAGGGTGTTGGCCACGTTGAAGGGGCCCGGCAGCGGCGACTTGGCGCTGATCCGCTCGCCCTTGGGCCCGATGACGGTGAACGTCGAGTCCAGCTGGCCGACCTCGACGTCCTCGGCGCGCCAGTCGGCGTCGGGGTGGCCCTCGGCCGAGTAGGTGACGACCGGGACGGTGGCCTCCTTGGCCAGCCTGCGGCCGTACTCGTCGTCGACGTTGACCACGCCGAGCTTGCCCCGTTTCGGGGTGAACAGCTGCGCCTTCGCCTGGAAGTAGTCCTCCATGCCGGAGTGGAACTCCATGTGCTCCGGGCTGAGGTTGGTGAAGACGCCGATGTCGAAGACGCAGCCGTCGACGCGGCCGAGGACCAGGGCGTGGCTGGAGACCTCCATGGCGACCGCGTCGACCCCCCGCTCGCGCATGACGGCGAACAGGGCCTGCAGGTCGGTCGCTTCGGGCGTGGTGCGCTCGGACTTGATGCGCTCGTCACCGATGCGCATCTCGACGGTGCCGATCAGGCCGGTGGAGCGGACCGTCCTCAGGCCGCCCTCGACGAGGTAGGCGGTGGTGGTCTTGCCGGACGTGCCGGTGATGCCGATCTGGAGCAGGTCCCGGCCGGGGTGGCCGTAGATCGTGGCGGCCAGCTCGCCCATCCGCCCGCGCGGGTCGTCGACGACCAGGACCGGCAGCCCGGAGGCGGCGGCGCGCTCGGCGCCCGTGGGGTCGGTCAGCACGGCGGCGGCGCCCAGGCCCGCGGCCTGGTTCACGAAGTCGGCACCGTGCAGCCGGGCGCCCGGGAGGGCGGCGTACAGGTCGCCGGGGCGTACGGCGCGGGAGTCATGGGTGATGCCCGTGACCTCGGCGGCGCTCTCCGGCGCGGGGGCACCCAGCTGATCGGCGAGTTCCGCGAGGGGTGTGGCGGAGACCTGCACCGGCCTGGGCGGCCCGGGGTATGTCACGGGATGGCCCTTCTGGGTGGTTTGGGACTGATCAGCGTGTGGCACGGCGGTGAGCGTACCGGGCGTACCCGCCTCCGGGCGAAGCGAGGGGCCGGGGGCGTTCTGGTTCCCGGGGTCGGGGGTGATCGTCGTCACGAGGTGGTTCCTGGCTGGTTTCCATGCTGACCTGGGCCTGGGCCCGTCAGCGCCTGAAGGTGACCGGGAGCTTGGCGGGCTTGGCGCCGGTCGGCGGGACCTGGAGGGACTTCAGTGCGAACTCCATGACCTGCTTGTAGACGGGGCCGCAGATCTGGCCGCCGAAGTAGCTGCCCTCGGTGGCGTTCTGGATGGCGCAGTAGACGGTGACGCGGGGCTTGTCGGCGGGCGCGAACCCGGCGAACGACGAGGTGTAGCCGCGGTACTTGCCGGTGGCCGGATCCACGCGGTTGGCCGTGCCCGTCTTGCCCGCGACGCGGTAGCCGGGGATGCGCGCCTTGGTGCCGGTGCCCTCCTCGTCGTCCACGACGGACTCCAGCATCTGGGCGAGGGTCTTCGCCGTCTTGGCGCTCACGACCCTTGTCTTCCCGGGCTTGGGGGCGGGGGTGAAGCGGCCGTCGGGGCCCTTGGTGCCGCGCACGAGCGTGGGTTCGACGCGGACGCCGCCGTTGGCGATGGTCGAGTACACGGACGCCGCCTGCATGGCGTTGATGGAGACGCCCTGGCCGAAAGGGATCGTGTACTGCTGCGAGGTCGACCACTTGTCGGGCGGGGCGAGGATGCCCGGGGTCTCGCCGGGGAAGCCGAGGCCGGTGTAGCTGCCGAGGCCGAACTTGCGCAGGTAGTCGTAGAGGACCTTGTTGGCCTGGGCCTGGGTCTTGCCGAGCTGGCCGGTGGCGAGGATGGTGCCGATGTTGCTGGACTTGGCGAGGACGCCGTTGAGGGTCAGGTACCAGGTCGGGTGGTCGATGTCGTCCTTGAAGAGCCGGTCGCCGCGGTGCAGCCGGTTGGGCACGACGACGTGGGTCATCGGGGTGGCGGCGTTCTCCTCCAGCACGGCGGCCATCGACATGACCTTGGCGGTGGAGCCGGGCTCGAAGGCGTCCTGGAGGGCGGCGTTGCCGAGGGCGGCCGGGTCGGCGTCGGACAGGTCGTTCGGGTCGAAGCCGGGCGAGTTGGCCATGGCCAGGATCTGCCCGGTGCGGGTGTCCTGGACGATGACGTAGCCGCGGTCGGCCGCGGACTCCTTCACCTGGTCGGTGATGGCCTTCTGGGCGGCCCACTGGATGTCGCGGTCGATGGTGAGCTCGACGTCGCTGCCGGGGACGGCGGGGGTCTCGGTGGAGCCCCCGGCGGTGGGCACGAGCCGGCCGCCGGACTGGGCGTAGCGGATCTTGCCGTCCTTGCCGGCCAGCCGCTTGTTCAGCTGGAGCTCGATGCCGCCGCCGGGCTTGCCCTCGCCGTTGACCCAGCCCAGTATCCCGGCCGCGAGGTCGCCGTTGGGATACACGCGCTTGCTGGTCGCGACGGAGAAGACGCCCGCGAGCACGTTGTGGGCGGACTTGTCCGTCTCCGCCTTCTTGGCGAGCGCGGACTTCAGGTCCTTGATCTGCTTCCAGACCTGCGGGGTCTGGCGGGAGGCGAGCTTGACGTAGCGCAGGGCCTTGTTCTTCGGCCGCAGCTTCTTGACCAGGGTCTCCTGCTCCTGGCCGAGGATGGGCGCGAGCAGGGCCGCCGCCTGTTCCGGCCCGTCGCCGATCTTCAGCTGGCCGGGGGCGAACATCGTGGGGTCGGCGGTGATGTCGTAGGCGTCCTCGCTGGTCGCCAGGGCGACACCGCCCCGGTCGGTGATCTCGCCCCGGTCCGCGGCCAGCACCTGACCGACGTAGCGGTTCTGCTCGGCCTTGGCGGCGTACGTGCTCGCGTCGACGGCCTGCACCTGGAACAGCCGCACGACGAAGGCGATCAGCACCAGTGTCAGCGCCAGCCCCACCAGACGCAGCCGGGGGCGGGGGCTGCCCAGCCGCAGCGGCTTGGGCGCCGCCGGGCGGCCCGGCCCGGGCCGCCGGGCCGGACGGGCGCCGGGCCCGGGCCGGCGGCGGGCGTCGGGGCGGGCGGGCCGGGCGGGGCCGGGCACGCGGCGGCGCGGGGGTTCCCTGTCGGACACTTCCGTCACCTGCCGGGGGTCGGGGTGGACTGGGGACTGGAGGAGGCGGTGACGGCCGGACGCGGGCCGGGACGGTACCCGGCACTGCGGACAGCGGTCGCCGACAGCCGGGCCGACGGCCACTCCACCACCGCGCGGCACGCGCCACGGTGGCCACGGACCTCCGGACCGCCCGCCTCGGCAGGGCCGGGCCCGCGGCTGTGCGGTGACCGCCCGGCGGACACCACCGGCCGAGGCGGCAGCGGCCACCGAGCGGCCTGCGCCCCGCCGTCGGCGGGCACCGCTGGGCCCGGCACGCGGCGGCGCGGGGGTTCCCTGTCGGACACTTCCGTCACCTGCCGGGGGTCGGAGTCGGGGCGGGGCCGTCGGGCATGGCTTCGGGGGCGAGGACCAGGGGGACGTGGGCGGCGGTCCGCCGGACGCCGGGGGCGGGGCTGGGGACGCCCTTGACCGAGCCGTCGGGCGCGAGGAAGGCGGGGTCGCCGCCGGGGACCATGCCGAGTTCACGGGCGCGGCGCTGGAGGGCCTCGGGCGCGGAGTAGGCGTCGATGTCCCGCTGGAGGGCCTGTTCCTCGTCGGTGAGGTTCTTCGTCTCGCGCTGGAGGTCGTCGAGCTTGAACGCGCCTTCGCTGAGGGCCGAGTTGAGCACCAGCAGGGCGATGAGACCGCCGCCGAGGAGGAGGACGACCAGGAGGACGAAGGGCGTGCGGGCCGCCTGGCCGGGGCCGGTCGGGAAGAGCCGGGCGAGACGCGCGGCCCTCCCCTTCAGTTCGGGTGTGCTGCTCACTCGCGCTCCCTCGGTCCGGCCTGCACGCGCCTCACTCGACGTCCTCCCTGATGCGCTGGGCCCCGCGCAGCCGCGCCGGCGCCGCCCGCCGGTTCTCGGCGATCTCCTCCTCGGTGGGGAGTTCGGCACCGCGCGTGAGCAGCTTGAGCCGCGGCTGGTAGCGCTCGGGCACGACGGGCAGTCCGGGCGGCGCGGTGGTGGCGGCACCGGCCGCGAACACCTGCTTGACCAGCCGGTCCTCCAGCGAGTGGTACGACAGCACCGCGATCCGCCCGCCCACGTCGAGCGCCTTCACGGCGGCCGGGATCGCCCGCTCCAGGACGGCGAGTTCGCCGTTGACCTCGATGCGCAGGGCCTGGAAGGTGCGCTTGGCCGGGTTGCCGCCGGTGCGCTTGGCGGCCTGCGGCAGCGCGTCCCGGATCAGCTCGACCAGCCGCGCGCTGTTGCTGAACGGCTCCTTCTCCCGCTCCCGGACGATCGCGGACACGATCCGCTTGGCCTGCTTCTCCTCGCCGTACGCCCGGAGGATGCGGACGAGTTCGCCCGGCGGGTACGTGTTCAGGACCTCGGCGGCGCTGACCCCGGTCGTCTGGTCCATCCGCATGTCGAGCGGGGCGTCCTGGGCGTAGGCGAAGCCGCGGTCGGCCTCGTCGAGTTGCATGGAGGAGACGCCCAGGTCGAACAGGACGCCCTGCACGCGCGCGATGCCGAGCCTGCGCAGCACCTCGGGGAGTTCGTCGTAGACCGCGTGGACGAGGGTGGCGCGCTCCCCGTGGGGCGCGAGGCGCTCGCCGGACAGGCGCAGGGCCTCCTTGTCGCGGTCCAGGGCGACGAGGCGGACGCCGGGGAACCGCTCCAGGAGCGCCTCGCTGTGCCCGCCGAGGCCGAGGGTGCAGTCGACGACCACCGCGTCCGGCCCTTCCAGGGCGGGTGCCAGCAGGTCCAGGCACCGCTGGAGCATCACCGGGACGTGTCGACTCTCGCTCAAGGGGCCCTCTCAGATCCGGCGGGCCCGTACGCACCGCCGGGTCCCCGCCCGCTCGTGAAGGGGAGGCCTGCCGGCGCCGGAAGCGTCAGCCGACCGGGAGCGAGAGGAGGCCGAGCCGCACGTACGCGCCGCGCACGCGGGGAGATCTCCGGTCGTCGCCGGGGTCTCCGAAGAAATCAGTCCAGCGGGGAGAGTCTCGCCTCCCGCTTCGCGTCACTTTAGTCCACCCTGTCTCCCGGTCAATCAACCGGCCTGCGCGTCGCGACCGCCGGCACACCACCCTTGTGGGTTACCTCACTACAAGACCCGATGGCGTTCTTTGTCCCCTCTCACAGCGGGACGGGAACACTCGTGACCAGTAACGTCATGGATATGACGACTTCTGCATCGGTTCCCACTGGCCCTGACGCCGCGACCACCGGCGGCACCGTCACCGACCGGCTCGTGGACGCGAACCAGCGCTACGCCGCGGCCTTCACCGACCCGGGCATGGACGCCCGTCCGGTGCTGCACGTCGCCGTCGTGGCCTGCATGGACGCCCGCCTCGACCTGCACGCGGCGCTCGGCCTGGAGCTCGGCGACTGCCACACCATCCGCAACGCGGGCGGCGTCGTCACCGACGACGTGATCCGGTCCCTCACCATCAGCCAGCGCAAGCTGGGGACGCGCAGCGTCGTGCTCATCCACCACACCGGCTGCGGCCTGGAGAGCCTCACCGAGGACTTCCGCAACGAGCTGGAGGTCGAGGTCGGCCAGCGCCCGGCGTGGGCGGTGGAGTCCTTCCGGGACGTCGACCAGGACGTCCGGCAGTCGATGCAGCGCGTGCGCACCTCGCCGTTCCTGCTGCACACCGACGATGTGCGGGGGTTCGTCTTCGACGTGAAGACCGGCCTGCTGCGGGAGGTCGACCCCGCCTCCTGACCTGCTCGCCCGCCCCGGAAAACCACCTGCTGTAGCTGTCGAAAGCCTGTCAGTCACGCGTTCGAACAGGCGCAAGACCGACATATCGCAGCCAGTTGTCCCCAGTCGAGTGACACGAATCGGTAACGGCAGCAAGAATGCGGGGAGTGGCGTCACGCTGAACATCTCTCGCGTGGTGTCCGTGGTTCGGGGTGGGCCGGCCCGCGTCATGGGGCGTCGGCCCGGGAAATTGGGGTATCCCGTGCTTCCTGGGAGCAGGGGAAAGGCCGAGGAGGGCCGGGTGACGACCTATGACGATCGAGCGAGCCTCACTGATCTGACCGCCGTGGTGGAGCGCGTGCGGGATTCGGTGGAAGGCGTGATCGAGGGAAAGCCCGAGGTCGTACGGCTCTCGCTGACCGTGCTGCTCGCCGAGGGACATCTGCTGATCGAGGATGTCCCTGGCGTCGGCAAGACGATGCTGGCCAAGGCGCTGGCGCGGTCCATCGACTGCTCGGTGCGGCGCATCCAGTTCACGCCCGACCTGCTGCCGTCGGACATCACCGGTGTGTCCATCTGGGACCAGCAGCGCCGCGACTTCGAGTTCAAGCCGGGCGCGATCTTCGCGCAGGTGGTGATCGGCGACGAGATCAACCGCGCCTCGCCCAAGACGCAGTCCGCGCTCCTGGAGTCCATGGAGGAGCGCCAGGTCACCATCGACGGCAAGACCTACGAGCTGCCCAGCCCCTTCATGGTGGTGGCGACGCAGAACCCGGTCGAGATGGAGGGCACCTACCCGCTGCCGGAGGCCCAGCGCGACCGTTTCATGGCCCGGGTCTCGGTCGGCTATCCGAGCGCGGAGGCCGAGCTGCAGATGCTGGACGTGCACGGCGGCGTCTCGCCGCTGGAGGACCTCCAGCCCGTGGCGCACGCGCACGAGATCCTCAAGCTGATCGAGGCGGTGCGCGGCGTGCACGTCGCCGAGCCGGTCCGGCGCTACGCGGTGGACCTGGTCGGCGCCACGCGCACGCACCCCGACCTCAGACTGGGCGCCTCGCCGCGCGCGACGCTGCATCTGCTGCGCGCGGCGAAGGCGACCGCGGCCCTGAGCGGCCGGGAGTACGCGCTGCCGGACGACGTGCAGGCCCTCGCCGTCGCCGTCCTGGCCCACCGCCTGCTGCCCACCGCCCAGGCCCAGCTCAACCGCCGTACGGCCGAGCAGGTCGTCGAGGAGATCCTGCAGCGCACCCCCGTACCGGCGGCGCCGCAGCAGCAGAGCGGCTTCGGCGGGCTGGGCCGGGGCGCGCCGGCGTATCCCCAGCAGCCGCCGCGGAGGCTGTGATGACCACCGCGGGGACGGGGCACGCGGAGGCCGGCCGGGGCGAGAAGGGCGGCATCCGCACCGCCCTGGCCGGTCTGACCACCCGCGGACGCTCCTTCCTGGCCGCCGGCGTCGCGGCCGCCGTCTGCAGTTACGTGCTCGGCCAGAGCGACCTGCTGCGCGTCGGCCTGCTGCTGGCGGTGCTGCCGCTGGTGTGCGCGACGGTGCTGTACCGCACGCGTTACCGGGTCGCGGGCAGCCGCCGGCTCTCCCCCGCGCGCGTGCCCGCCGGCAGCGAGGCCCGGGTCCACCTGCGGATGGACAACGTCTCGCGCCTGCCCACGGGACTGCTGATGCTCCAGGACCGGGTGCCGTACGTGCTCGGTCCCCGGCCCCGCTTCGTCCTCGACCGGATGGAGGCGGGCGGCCGGCGCGAGGTGTCCTACCGGGTCCGCTCCGACCTGCGCGGCCGCTACCCGCTGGGCCCGCTCCAGCTGCGCCTGACCGACCCGTTCGGCATGTGCGAACTCACCCGGTCCTTCTCCACCTACGACACCCTGACGGTGATCCCGCGCGTGGAGCCGCTGGCGCCGGTGCGCCTCAGCGGCGAGGCGAAGGGCTACGGCGACGGACGGCAGCGCTCCCTCGCGCTGGCCGGCGAGGACGACGTCATCCCGCGCGGCTACCGCTACGGCGACGACCTGCGCCGCGTGCACTGGCGCTCCACGGCCCGCTACGGCGAGCTGATGGTGCGCCGCGAGGAGCAGCCGCAGCGCGCCCGCTGCACGGTCCTGCTCGACACCCGGGGCATCGCCTACCGGGGCGCGGGCCCGGACTCGGCCTTCGAGTGGGCCGTGTCGGGCGCCGCGTCCGTGCTGGTGCACATGCTCGAACGGGGCTATTCCGTGCGGCTGCTGACGGACACCGGCAACGCGGTGCCCGGCGAGGGCGGTGACGGCTTCGCGGGCGCGAGCCAGGAGTCGGCCGACGCGGCCGGGCTCATGATGGACACCCTCGCGGTGATCGACCACTCCGACGGGGCGGGCCTGTCCCGGGCCTACGACGTGCTGCGCGGCGGGAACGAGGGGCTGCTGGTGGCCTTCCTCGGCGACCTGGACGAGGAGCAGGCGGCGGTGCTGGGCAGGATGCGCCGGCGCAGCCCGGGGGCGGTGGCCTTCGTGCTGGACAGCGACACCTGGATGCGGGAACCGAGCGACGTTCCCGGTCCGTTGGAGGAGAGCGGGGAGCGGCTGCGCATGCTGCGCGAGGCGGGCTGGACGGCCCTCGGCGTGCCGCGGGACGCCTCGCTGGACGAGCTGTGGCGGCAGGCCGACCGCGAGCGCAGGGGGATGGCCGCCGCGAGCGGCGGGGAGGGGCCGTGATGAGCGGGCGGGTACGACTGACGCTGGGCGCGTGGGCGGCCACGCTGATGGCCGCGTGCGCCCTGCTGCCCCTCGTCCGGCCGGCCACGTGGATCGTGCAGGCCGCTTTCCTGCTGGGCATCCAGTCGGGCGTGGGAGCGGCGGCCCGCAGGGTGCCGCTGGCGCGTCCGCTGACAGTGGCGGCGCAGGCCCTGGTCACCGTGGTGCTGCTGACGTTCGTGTTCACCCGCGAGCAGGCCCTCGCCGGGCTGATCCCCGGGCCGGACGCCGTCAACCGCTTCACGCTCCTGCTCCAGCAGGGCGGGGAAGACATCGCGCGCTACGCGATTCCCGCGCCCCTGGAGTCCGACGGCATCCGGCTGATGCTCATCGGCGGGGTCCTGGTCATCGGGCTGCTGGTGGACACCCTGGCGGTGACGTTCCGCAGCGCCGCCCCGGCCGGTCTGCCGCTGCTCGCCCTGTACTCGGTGGCCGCGGGGCTGTCCGACGGGGGCACGGACTGGCTGTGGTTCCTGGTCGCGGCAGCCGGCTACCTGATGCTGCTGCTGGCCGAGGGCCGGGACCGGCTCTCCCAGTGGGGCAGGGTCTTCGCCGGGGCCTCGCGCACGCCCGGCGGGGAGTCGAGCGGCGTGGTCGCCCCGGTCCGCACGGGCCGGCGCATCGGCGTGGTGGCGCTGGGCATCGCCCTGGTGGTGCCGCTCGGGCTGCCCGCGATGAACGGCGGCCTGCTGGACTCCGTGGGAGCGGGCGCGGGCGGCGGCAGGGGCGGCGGCGGCACGATCTCCGCCGTGAACCCGCTGGTGTCCCTGCGCGACAGTCTGAACGCGGACGAGGACCAGCAGGTCCTGTCCGTGAAGACCGAGATGGCGGACGTCTCGGACCTGTATCTGCGGATCGTGTCCCTGGACGACTTCGACGGCACCACGTGGAAGCCGTCCCGGCGGTCCATCACCGCCGTCCCCGACGGCACATTCCCGCCCCCGATCGGCCTCAGCCCCGACGTCAAGCGCGCGGAGGTCGACACCACCATCACGGCGGCCGACTGGTACGCCCAGGACTGGCTGCCCATGCCGTACCCGCCGAGCGGCGTGACCATCAGCGGCAACTGGCGTTACGAGCCGCTGGGCATGACCCTCGTCGGCGACCACGGCCAGAACACGCGCGGGCTGAAGTACCAGGTCAAGAGCCTGGACGTGCAGCCGACGGCGGAGCAGCTGGCCTCGGCGGGGCAGCCGCCCTCGGCCATCGAGCGCGACTTCACGAAGCTGCCCGACTCCCTGCCGGCGATCGTGGCCCGCACCGCCCGCCAGGTCACCGCGGGCGCCACCAACCCGTACGACCAGGCGGTCAAGCTCCAGGACTACTTCGCGGTGACGGGCGGCTTCGAGTACGACACGCAGGTGCAGGTCGGCAGCGGCTCGCAGGCGATCGCCCGCTTCCTGACGGACAAGCAGGGCTTCTGCGTGCACTTCTCCTTCGCGATGGCGGCGATGGCCCGTTCCCTGGGCATCCCGGCCCGGGTCGCGGTGGGCTTCGCACCCGGCTCCCCGCAGGCGGACGGCACGGTGTCGGTGGGGCTGCGAGACGCGCACGCCTGGCCGGAGCTGTACTTCGAGGGCGTGGGCTGGACCCGCTTCGAGCCGACGCCGAACCGCGGCTCGATGCCGTCGTACACCCTGCCGGACACCCCGGGCAGCTCCGTGCCGGACGAGGCGCGCCCGACCCAGTCCACGTCGGCCGCGCCCTCCCCGACGCCCTCGACGAGCGAGAGCTGCACGCCGGAGCAGAAGAGGCTCGACGGCGGCTGCGCGAGCGAGTCCCCGGCGGCGGCGCTGCCCACGGGCGGTGACGGCCCGAAGTGGTACGCGATCCTGGCATGGGCCCTCGCCGGGCTCGCCGTCCTGGTCCTCCCCCTGGCACCGATGCTGTGGCGCCTGCGGACCCGCTCGGTCCGGCTCGGGGCGCACGGCCGTAGCGACGCGGACGCGGTGCCGCACACGCTGGCCGTGTGGCAGGAGCTGACGGACACCGCGTGGGACTTCGGCATCGTGCCGGAGGAGTCGCAGACGCCACGCAAGGCGGCCGCCCGCATCGTCCGGTTGGGCAGCCTCGATGCGACGGCCGCGGCCTCCGTGCACCGGGTGGCGAACGCGGTGGAGCAGGTCCTGTACGCGCCGCACCCCCGCCCGACGGCGGGCCTCACGGAGGACGTGCGCCGGGCGACAGCGGGCCTGAGCGCCGCGGTCAGCCGCCCCGCCAGGCTCCGCGCGCTGGTGGCCCCGCGCTCCACGGCCCGCGTGCTGTGGGCGGCATCGGCCTGGTGGTCGGGGGTCCGGGAACGCGCCCTGGCGCTGCGGCCGACTTGGCGGAAGGCGTCGGGACAGCAGGGCTGAGACAGGCAGGCAGACAGGCTGCGGCAGTGGGGCCGGTCGGACGCGGGTGCGTGCGACCGGCCCCCGCCGCGTCCGGGGGCCGGTCGCGTCCGGGGGATCGAAGAACGCGCACCCCAGACGCATGCCGCGCGGCCGACTCCGGGCAGATGCTGCGGCCGCAGCCCCCGGGATGTCGGTCGTCCCCGGCACGCAGGCATGCGTCAGGGGGTGACCACCTGGTCGGTGGTCACCCCCTGACGTACGTGTTCACGTAGTCCTGGCGAGCGGTGGGGCGGGCTAGTGACCGCCCTGCTCATCGCGGCGCTTCTGCCAGCGCTGCTCGATGCGATCCATCATGGAGCGGCGCTGCCTGCCCTGGCGGCGGGCCTGCGGTCCTCCGGCGGCACCGGCGGCCTGTTGTTCGCCGGGCTTGGGAGCCTTGCGCCAGCCGGTCACGGCGAGCACCGCGCAGCCCAGCATGACGAGGAAGCCCACGACGCTGAGCCAGACCTGCTTGGCGACCATACCGGCCATGAGGAGCGCAATACCTACGAGGAAGCCCGCGACCGCCTGGTAGACCCGCCGCCGGGTGTACGTACGCAGCCCGCTTCCCTCAAGCGCCGACGCGAACTTGGGATCTTCGGCGTACAGCGCTCGCTCCATCTGCTCGAGCATGCGCTGCTCGTGCTCCGAGAGCGGCACGGAGTCCTCCTCATCGTGCAGTCGCCGGGGCGACCCGGGGGGTCTCTTCAGGATAGGCAGGGAATCGCCCCCGTGAAACCCGCCCCTCTGCGCCAATTGGCCAACCGGAATCCGCCATGGGCGTCCCGACTCGCTGAGGCTTCCATTCCCCGGCGGCCGACCCGTCATGCCGGAACGGTCTCCCTCGATCATACGGCGCTCAGCCGCCATTCGGGGGGCCTGTGGCGTACTCCATCCGCAGCCCAGGCGCTGATCAGCGGCGGTGACTCAGGAAGCGGCTCAGGCCTCGGTGGACCCACCGGCCCCATCGGTCTCGATCGCCCCACGAGTCTCACCGAGCACATGGAGCTGCGTGGCCACCGAGTGGAAGGCCGGCAGCTCGGCCGCGGCCTCCTCCAGCTTCAGCAGCGCTTCCAGGGCTCCGGGCTCGGTGTCGACGAGGACGCCGGGCACGAGGTCGGCGAAGACCCGCACGCCGTGCACGGCGCCGACCCGCAGGCCCGCGGCCTCGACCAGCTCCGTGAGCTGCTCGGCGGTGAAGCGGCGCGGCACGGGGTCACCCGCGCCCCATCGTCCGTTCGGGTCGTCGAGCGCCTGCCGGGCCTCCTTGAAGTGGCCGGCCAGGGCGCGGGCCAGCACGGCACCGCCGAGACCGGCGGCGAGCAGGCTGAGGACGCCCTCCGGGCGCAGCGCCGCCACCGCGTTGCGGACGCCCTCGGCCGGGTCGTCCACGTACTCCAGGACGCCGTGGCACAGCACCACGTCGTAGCCGCCGCGCTCGGCGACGTCGAAGAGGCCGTGGGCATCGCCCTGCACGCCCTTGACCCGGTCGGCGACGCCGGCCTCGGCGGCGCGGCGCTCCAGGGCGAACAGCGCGTTCGGGCTGGGGTCGACGACGGTGACGCGGTGGCCGAGGCGGGCGACGGGCACCGCGAAGTTGCCGCTGCCGCCTCCGGTGTCGAGGACGTCCAGCGACTCCCGACCCGTGGCCTTGACCCGGCGGTCCAGGGCGTCCTGGAGGACCTCCCAGACCACGGCGGTACGGAGTGAGGCGCGGGGGCGCATCGGGTCCGACACGTCAGTTGACTCCTCGGCGCGGCACCGCCTCTTGCACGGCGGAGCGGAACGGGGCGCCTTCCCGGCCCCGGCCACGGGGAGGGAAGACTTCAGGCGTCCCCCACCTTATTGCCTCCGACGCGGCGGCAGGCATGACCCGGTGCCATGACCACGACCGGCCGGTCAGCCCGCGTCCGGCATGTCCCTCCCCGGCCCCGGGTCCTCCGGCCGCTCCTGGTCCGGGCGCGGCTGCGGGAGGACGGGCTGGAGGACGAGCATGCGCTCGACGAGCCGGAGGAACATCGCGACGTCCCGTATGAGGTCGTCGGCGTCCCGGCCGGTGGCCGCGCCCTCGATGCCCGCCTCCGCCCGGGCGCGGCGCCGGGCTCCGGAGGCGAAGAGCGCGCTCCACTCGGTCAGTTCGGGCGCGATCTCGGGGAGCACTTCCCAGGCGCTCCGGATCTTGGCCCGGGCCCGGGGCGAGGTCTCCGGCCGCCCCCGGGCGGCGAGCACGGCGGCGGCCGTGCGCAGGGCGGCGAGGTGGGCGGTCGCGTAGCGCTCGTTCGGGGTTTCCAGGGCACTGGCCTCGTCCAGTCCGGCGCGGGCCTGGGCGAGCAGGTCGAGGGCGGCGGGCGGGGCCGTGGCCCGGCGGAGCACGGGGTGCACGTCGCTCGCCGGGCCGGTCAGTGAGGGGGCAGGGCCGGTGGCGCGGCGCCGGCGGGCGGCTGCTGCGTGGTAGCTGGCCATGACGAACCTCCTGTCGTCTGTGTGACGGCGCGTCCGTTACGGAGTGCCGTATGTGACCCATCGTGAGGTATGGCACTGACAATCCGTTCTGACCTGCTGTTTTGCCTCGATCGTAGGTTCGGAGTAGTTTTTGCACTGACCAGTCAGTTCAAATTCAGGGGAGACTCGTGGGGGAACGGACGGGAGGGGTGCGGATCACCGCCGAGGGTCTCGGGATCAAGGGGCCGAGGGGGTGGGCGGTCCGCGGGATCTCCGTCGACGCCGAGCCGGGATCGCTCATCGCGGTCGAGGGTCCGTCCGGGTCCGGCCGGACGTGCCTGCTGCTCGCGCTGACGGGGCGGATGAAGATCACGGAGGGCACCGCGGCCGTCGGCGACGCCCTGCTGCCCAAGCAACTGTCGGCGGTGCGGCGGATCAGCGCCCTGGCGCACGTCCCGGGGGTCACCGACCTCGATCCGGCCCTGACCGTCGGGGAGCACCTGCGCGAGCGGGCGCTGCTCCAGCGGCGCTTCGGGGACTCGCTGCGCGGGCTGCTGCGGCCCCGCGGCGAGCGGGCGGCCGCGGCCGGGCAGCGCGTCGACGCGGCGCTCTCCGCCGCCGGTCTCGACCTGGAGGCGCTGCCGAAGGGCCCTCGTACCGCCGTCCGCGATCTGGAGCGCCTGGAGGCCTTGCGGCTGTCGGTCGCCCTCGCCCTCGTCGGCCGGCCGCGGCTGCTCGGCGTCGACGACACCGACCTCAAGCTCTCGGACGGCGAGCGGGAGGAGGCCTGGGCCCTGCTCAGGTCCCTGGCCGGGACCGGGACGACGGTCGTGGCGGTGTGCAGCGAGGCGCCCGAGGACGCGGTCCGGGTGTCCACTCACGAGAACCACGAGAACCACGAGAGCCACGAGACCCACGAGGAGCGGGACGCCCAGGAGGTCCGGGACGACGGTTCCGCCGAGGGCGAGAACGCCGACCAGGGAGAGGAGAAGGCCGATGCGCTCGCCGAGACTGGCCGCGCTTGAGCTCCGCCGCTTCGGCCGGGGGAAGCTGCCGCGCGCCGCGCTGGTCGCGCTGCTGGTGCTGCCGCTGCTGTACGGGGCGCTGTACCTGTGGTCGTTCTGGGACCCGTACGGCCGGCTGGACCGCATCCCGGTGGCGCTCGTGAACGACGACAAGGGGGCGACCGCCGACGGCCGGAAGATCACGGCGGGCGACGACATCACCAGGGGCCTGCGCGACAGCAAGACCTTCGACTGGCGGGAGGTCAGTGCCGCGGAGGCGCGCCGGGGCGTCGAGGACGGCACGTACTACCTGTCCCTCACCATGCCCGCCGACTTCAGCGAGCGGGTCGCCTCCAGTTCCGGGAACACCCCGGAGACCGGCGCCCTCCAGGTGCGCACCAACGACGCGAACAACTACATCGTCGGGCAGATCTCCCGGACGGTGTTCGGCGAGGTGCGGCAGGCCGCGTCCACGAAGACCTCGCGGTCGTTCCTGGACCGGATCTTCGTGTCGTTCTCCGACATCCACGGCAAGACCGTGGAGGCGGCCGAGGGCGCCGACAAACTCAAGGGCGGCATCGGCAAGGCCGAGAAGGGCTCCAAGGACCTCGCCGACGGCCTGAAGGACGCCGAGGACGGCAGCGGCGAACTCGCCACGGCCCTGCGGAAGCTGACCAAGGGCGCGGGCGCCCTCCAGGACGGCTCCCAGGGGGTCGCGGACGGCACGCAGACGCTCGCCGACAAGGTCAACGGCACGGCCGGCAAGGTCCGCCCGTTCCTGAAGGGCAACGAGAAGACCATCGGCGACACGGCCCGGCTCGTCGCCGACTCCTCCGGGGTGATCCGCAAGCACCTGGACACCCTGGTGAAGACGGCCCCGACCGCCGCCAAGGGCGCCCGCGCCGCCTCCGGCACGCTGACCGACGTCTACGCCCGGCGCTGCGAGGACCCCGTCCTGCCCGACGCCGCCTGCGCCGACCTGAAGAAGGCCAGGGACGCGGCCGCCGACGTGACCGTCATCGCGGACGACCTGAACACGCTGATCGCGGACCAGGACGGCGACCTGGACCGGCTCGACAAGAACCTCGCCACCCTCCAGAAGCAGTCCCAGGCCCTCGCCGACCGCGCGCCCCGCCTCTCCGAGGACCTGGACGACGCCGTCAAGAAGATCAACAAGCTGAACGACGGCGCGGCCCGGGTCGCCGCGGGCGCGAAGAAGCTGCACACGGGCCTCGGCAAGGCCAGGACCGGCGCCGTCGACCTGGACAAGGGCGTCGGCGAGCTGAAGACCGGCGCGGACGACCTCAACGGCGGCATCTTCAAGCTCGTCGACGGCTCGGGCAAGCTCGCCGGCGGCCTGCACGACGGGGCGGAGAAGATCCCCGACTATGACAAGCAGGACCGCGAGCGGCGCACGGAGGTCATGGCCGACCCGGTGCGGCTCGCCTCCCAGGACCTGCACAAGGCCCCCAACTACGGCACCGGCTTCGCCCCGTACTTCATCCCGCTGTCCCTGTGGGTGGGCGCGATGGTGGCGTACATGCTGATCACGCCGATGAACCGGCGCGCGCTCGCCGCGGGCGCCTCCGCCTGGCGGATCGCCCTGGCGGGCTGGCTGCCGGTGGTGGCGATCGGGGTGCTGCAGACGACGGCGCTGATGTCGGTGCTGCACTGGGCGATCGGCCTGGAGATGGCGCGGGCGGCCGGCACGGTCGGCTTCCTGTTCCTGGTGACGGCGTGCTTCGCGGCGATCGTGCAGTGGCTGAACGCGCGCTTCGGGGCGGCGGGCCGGATCCTCGTCCTCGCGCTGCTGATGCTCCAGCTGACCTCGGCGGGCGGCACGTACCCCGTGCAGACCAGTCCCGGGTTCTTCAACGCGCTGCACCCGTTCCTGCCGATGAGCTACGTCGTCGAGGCGCTGCGGCGGCTCATCACCGGTGGTGGTCTCGAACCGGTGTGGCACGCGTGCGTGGTGCTGACGGCGTTCACGGCGGGCGCCCTCGCGCTGACCGCCGTGGCGGCCCGCCGGCGCCAGGTGTGGACGCTGGACCGGCTGCACCCGGAGCTGAGCCTGTGAGCCCTTCCGTCACGTCCCCTGGGAAGGTTCCTGTGACAATCAGGGCCATGGAAAGCAGCAGTGCCGCGTCGGGCGGCAGCACGCGCCGCGAGGCCACCCGGCAGAAGCTCTACGAGGCGGCCGTCACGCTCATCGCCGAGCAGGGGTTCTCCGCCACGACCGTGGACGAGATCGCCGAGCGTGCCGGGGTCGCGAAGGGCACCGTCTACTACAACTTCGCGAGCAAGTCCGTCCTCTTCGAGGAACTGCTGCGCCACGGGGTGGGGCTCCTCACCGCCTCCCTCAGGGAAGCGGCCGAGCGGACCGCCCGCGAGGGCGGCGGCAAGGTCGACGCCCTCGACGCGATGATCCGCGCGGGCCTGGTCTTCATCGACCGCTACCCGGCCTTCACGCAGCTGTACGTGGCCGAGCTGTGGCGCACCAACCGGGCCTGGCAGTCCACGCTGATGGTGGTGCGGCAGGAGGCCGTCGCGGTCGTGGAGGGCGTCCTGCGCGAGGGCGTCGGCAACGGCGAGTTCAGCGAGGAGATCGACGTGCCGCTGACGGCGGCGGCGCTGGTCGGCATGGTCCTGGTGGCGGCCCTCGACTGGAAGTCCTTCCAGCCGGAGCGCTCCCTGGACGACGTCCACGCGGCACTGTCCCGGCTGCTGCAGGGGCGGGTGAGCGGCTGCCGCTGACAGCGCGGCCGGTGCGGACGTGAAAGCGCCGGTCCGCTGTGGCCGCGTCCCCCGCGGGCCGCCTCGAACCGGCGCCTTCCTTGCTCCCCCGTTTTCCTGCTCCCCCGTACGTCCCCCCGCAGGACCCCCGTTGCGGTCGTCCCCCGGTTCTCCCCCGTGCCTCGCTCCCGCCGACATCGTCGGCGGAAGGAGCGGATCGTGGGCCGGCCCCGTTCCGGCGCCCCGTGTCGCCGGTGCCGGAGCCGTGCCCCTCTCCGTGTCTCCACTCTCTCGTTTTCGCAGGTCGCCCCCCATCCGCGCGCGTACTCAACTCCCCCACTAGGTACGGATACTCAGGGCTGCGCACCCGGCCCCAGAACGCTCCCTGGGCGACTGGTCACGATCACCTCCGCGCCCGTACTCGGGAGGTGGCCGGCGAGGGCTGTCGGTCGGGGCTGTCGGTGAGGGCTGTCGGTGGGGGCGGATAAAGTCCCTGGCATGGCACGGATTGCGGTGATCGGCGCCGGGATGGGCGCGCTGTCGGCGGCCGCCCGGCTGGCCGTCGCGGGCCACCGGGTGACGGTGTACGAGCGGACGGACACGTACGGCGGGGCGCTGCGCCGCTTCGAGCGCGACGGCTTCTCCTTCGACACGGGCCCCGGTCTGCTCCCGCTGCCCGCCGTCTACCGCGACCTGTTCGTCAAGACCGGCAAGGAGCCGCTGGAGGCGTGCGTCGAGCTGGTCCAGGTCGACCCGTCGTCCCGGCACGTGTTCGCGGACGGCACGCGGGTCTCCCTGCCGAACGCCTCGCGCGCGGGCGTCGTCGCCGCCCTGGACGAGGCCCTCGGTTCGGGCGCGGGGAAGCGCTGGGGCGACTTCCTGGTCCGGGCCCGCGAGGCCTGGGACCGGACCCGCCGGCCCCTCCTGGAGGAGCCGCTGTGGCCGAACTGGCAGGTGCTGGCGGACCGCGAGCCCTACCCGGCGGTGCCCCACAAGCGACTGCTGCGGACCCGCCGGGCGGGCACGCTCGCCGAGGTCGGCGCCTGGGAGCTGCGCGACCCCCGGCTCGCGGCTCTCCTCGAGAGCCATGCCCTCGCGCAGGGCCTGGATCCCCGGGTCACCCCGGCGAGCGCGGCCGTACTGCCGTACATGGAGCACGCCTTCGGCACCTGGTACGTGCGCGGGGGCATGCGTGAGCTGGCGCGCGCGGTGTACGAGCGGTGCCTGGCCCGGAAGGTCGAGTTCCGTTTCGGCGCCGAGGTCACCGGTGTGCTGGAGAAGGACGGCCGGGCCTCGGGGGTGGAGCTCGCGGACGGGTCGGTCGCCGAGGCCGACCACGTGGTGGCCGGAGTCGCACCCGGCGTGCTGGAGCGGCTCACGGCGGGCCATGCGGTGCGCGGCGACGGCGAGGTGCCCGCACAGCGGGCGGCGGCCGGCCGGCTGACGGTCCTGCTCGCCCTGCGTGGCGCCCGCCCCGAGGGCACCGCCCACCGCACGGTGGTCCACACCCAGGACCGCGAGGCCGAGTTGGAGGCCCTGTTCGGCACGGCGGCGCGGCACGCGCATCCGACCGTGACGGTGCTGCGGCCCGGCGACCCGCGGTCGGCCCCGGAGGACCACGAGGCGGTCACCCTCACGACGGTGGTCCCCGCCCGGCCCGACCAATCCTGCGAGGACCTCGCCGCACAGCTGCTCACGGTCGCCGAACGGGCCGTGCCCGACCTGCGCGACCGTCTCCTCTGGCACGAGGTGCGCACCCCGGCCGACATCGCGGACGCGACGGGCGCGGAGGACGGCTCGGTGCCCGTACCGGCGCTGGCGGCGGCCGGCGGGCGCCTGCTGCACCCGTCCAACAGCACCCGGGTGCCCGGTCTGTTCGCGGTCGGCGGCTGGGCCCACCCCGGCGGCGGACTGCCGCACGCGGGCATGTCGGGCGCGCTCGTCGCCGGACTGATCGTGGAGGGACCGGAGTTCCGGGGCTCTCAGTGACCGGCCCCGGCCTCGCGGCCGGGGACTTCAGAAACGGTACTGCTCGTCGAAGCCGTTCCCGTGCGTCTGCTGCTGCCCGCCGCCCTGGTACGGGTACGGCTGCTCCGGCGGCAGTTCCTGCCCGTACTCGTCGGTGTTGCGCTGCTGCGGGACCCAGACGCCGCCGGGCGGGGTCTCGCCGCCGTAGGTGCCGGCGTACTGGTCCTGCCCGTATCCCTGCTGCTGGCCGTAGTACTGCTGGTCGCCGTAGCCGGTGGTGTCGTACCCGCCCGAGCCGTAGGTGGACGAGCCGATGTACGGGTCCGAGTAGGCGGCGTACTGCTGCTGGCCGGCGGGGTCGTAGCCCTGCTGCTGGCCGTAGCCCGAGTAGTCGTAGGCGTAGGACTGGTCGGTGGCCTGCGTGGCGTACTGGTCGTGGGACTGGGCCTGGTACCCGGTGTCGCCGTAGACGCCGTAGGAGCCGGTGTCGTCGGGCACGGGCTGCGGCTCGTAGACGGCGGTGGTCTCGGCGTCCGCCGGCCGGGCCGGCCGCGACGGGGTGAAGACGTCGTCGCGGTCGTAGTCGTCGTCCTGGCCGTAGGCGACGCTGTCGTGGCGGTGGTCCGCGCCCTCGTCGCCGTAGCCGCCGTCGGCCGCCTCCAGGCCGGAGACCTCCAGGGTCGGCTCCTGGCGGCCGCGCTCACCGCGGCGGCGCTTGCTGCCGCCCAGCATCGGCGCGTTCATCGCCCAGCCGGACGCGAAGCCGCTGCGGAAGGACAGGGTGACGTAGGTCTGGCCGACCGCGAAGGCGGCCGCGCCCAGTCCGATCACGACGACCGACGGGATCAGGACACCGACCACGACACCGAGGAAGCCGACGAAGGCGAGGAGTCGCCAGCGCAGCCGTGCCTTGTACTGCAGCAGCACCTCGCCCAGCAGCCACAGCGCGACGACGCCGAACGCGATGTAGAGGACCGCCCAGCCCATGTACGCCCCTCTCCCAGTGGCCGCTACGCAGTGTGTCGTATACCGGTGCGAACGGTCTAGGCCTGCGCCGGGTGGTGCAGGCCCAGGTTCTCGTAGATTTCCAGTGTCGCAGTGGAGTTGTTGAGCGTGATGAAGTGCAGGCCGGGCACACCCTCGGCGAGCAGCCGCGCGCAGAACTCCGTGGCGAATTCGATACCAATGGAGCGTACAGCGGCCGGATCGTCTTTTGCTGTGAGGATCCGCTCTTTCAGGGCGGCCGGGAACGACGCGTTGGTGAGGGACCCGATCCGCTCCAGCGTCTTCACGCTCGCGATCGGCATGACCTCGGGAATGATCGGGGTGTCGCAGCCGGCGGCCGAGACGCGGTCGCGCAGCCGGAGGTAGTCCTCCGGGTGGAAGAACATCTGCGTGATGGCGTAGTCCGCGCCCGCGCGGCACTTGTCGACGAAGTGCCGGACGTCGGTGTCCCAGTCGGTGGAGCGCGGGTGCATCGCCGGGAAGGCGGCGACGCCCACGCAGAAGTCGCCGGACGCCTTGATCAGTTCGACGAGTTCGGCGGCGTAGGCCAGGCCCCGGGGGTGCGGCACCCACTCGCCCATCGGGTCGCCGGGCGGGTCGCCGCGCAGGGCGAGCATGTTGCGGATCCCGGCGTCGGCGTACTGCCCGATGATGTTGCGCAGGTCGGCCACCGAGTGGTCGACCGCGGTGAGGTGGGCGATCGGCGTGAGGGTGGTGTCGGAGGCGATCGCCTCGGTCGCCTTGACCGTGCCCGCGCGGGTGGAGCCGCCTGCGCCGTAGGTCACGGAGACGAAGTCGGGTGCCACCGCCTCGACCCGGCGCAGCGCGTTCCACAGGTTCCGCTCGCCCTTCGGTGTCTTGGGGGCGTAGAACTCGAACGAGTACGTCGTCTTGCCGGTCGCGAGCATGTCGCGGACGGTGCGAGCGTGGTCCGATCTGATGGATGCGGTGCCGAGGGCCATACCGGCAGGTTAGCCAGGGGCGGTCGCTCTCCCAACCGAACGCGGATATTTGACCTATTTGTCTACTTGCTGTCCACTCCTTGGACAGCCCGGCGTCACTCCTTCTCGCGCAGCCGCTTCGCGAATTCGGACGCCGCCGCACCCGGGTCGTCGGCCTCGGTGATCGCCCGGACGACGACCACGCGCCGGGCCCCGGCTGCCAGCACCTGGTCGAGGTTGCCGAGGTCGATGCCGCCGATGGCGAACCAGGGCCGGTCGGTGCCGAGGGCCGCGGTGGACCGGACGAGGTCCAGGCCGGGGGCGTGGCGGCCGGGCTTGGTGGGGGTCGGCCAGCACGGGCCGGTGCAGAAGTAGTCCACGCCGTCCTGGACGGCGGCCGCGGCGGCCTCGGCGGCGGCGTGGGTGGAGCGGCCGATCAGGACGTCGTCGCCGAGGATCGCCCGGGCCGCGGGGACCGGGAGGTCGCCCTGGCCGAGGTGGAGCACGTCGGAGCCGGCGGCGTGGGCGACGTCCGCCCGGTCGTTGACCGCGAGGAGCTTGCCGTGCCGGGCGCAGGCGTCGGCGAAGACGGCCAGGTGCTCCAGCTCCTCGGCGGCCTCCATGCCCTTGTCCCGCAGCTGCACGATGTCGACCCCGCCGGCCAGCACGGCGTCGAGGAACTCCGCGAGGTCGCCCTGCCGCGTGCGGGCGTCGGTGCACAGGTAGACCCGGGCGTCGGCGAGCTGGGCCCGTGCGGTGGTGGCGGTGCCGGACATGCGTGTCCCCCCTGGGTGTCGGTGGCGCGGGCGGGCCCGCGGGTACGTCGGTGCCGTACGGGTGCGGGAGCGCCCCTGTCCCGCCGCGACACCTCGGGCACCCTACGCCCCCTCCCGGGCCGTCCGGGGCGCCCACGGCCTCGCGCGGGCGCGCCCGGTCCCCGGGCCGTGACCCCCACGGGCCACGGCCCACACCGGGCGGTTGTTCGGGCCCGGCCCCGCTCGCGCGGCGCCGGACGGTTGTTCGGTCGAGGTCGGGTCAGACCGCGAGCGCCTGGGCGCGGCGCTTCACCTCCGTACCGCGGTTCTCACGGAGTGCCTGCGCCGGGGTGCCGGGCAGGGACGGGTCGGGGGTGAAGAGCCACTCCAGCATCTCTTCGACCGTGAAGCCGTCGTCCCGCAGGAGCGTCAGGGTGCCGGACAGGCCCTTGACGACCTTGTCCCCGTCGATGAAGTCCGCGGGGACGTGCAGCGCGCGGTTCTCACCACGGCGTACGGCGATGAGCTGGCCCTCCTTGACCAGCTGCCGCACACGCGTCACCTCGACGCCGAACTGTTCGGCGATGTCGGGGAGGGTGAGCCAGGCAGGGACGAGAGCATCGATCTTTGCGTCAATCTCGGTCACGGAAACCAGCCTGCCATCCGCCACTGACAGTCGGAAGTCGGCCCGGTCCGCCTGGGCGGACGCGCCGCGGCTCGGCCGGGCCCCCAGGCCCTACGCCGTGGCCGCTTTCAGGGGCCTCGCCGGGTCCTGGAGCAGCACCGGATTCATCGGCGTGCCCGCCTCGATCAGGCGGCGGCCCTGCGCCAGGTCGCGGGGGCGGCCCACCGCCAGCAGCGCCACGAGCCGGTCCCCGCGCAGCCAGCACACCGTCCAGGCGGGACCGGACGGTTCGCCCCGCCACAGCGTGGTGTCGGCGGCCGCGTGGTGCCCGGCGTACTGCACGAACCGCCCGAACTGCTCGGACCAGAAGTACGGCACCGGGTCGTAGACCGCGGGGGTCTCGCCGGTGGCCCGGCCGACGATGTTCACCGCGACCGTGCGCGGCCCCTGGAGGGCGTTGTCCCAGTGGTGCACGAGCAGGCGCTCGCCGTACCGGCCGGAGGGGAAGGAGGCGCAGTCGCCGACCGCGTAGACGTCCGGCGCGGAGGTGCGCAGGTGCTCGTCGGCCACGATCTCGCCGTGGACGCCGAGCGCGACGCCGGAGCCGGCCAGCCACGCCGTCGCCGGGCGGGCGCCGATGCCGACGACGACCGCGCCCGCGGGCAGCCGGGAGCCGTCGTCGAGGAGCACCGCGCCGGGCTCGACACCCGCCACGCGCGCGTGGGTGCGCAGCACGGCTCCCGCGTCGGCGTACCAGCGGGCCATCGGGGCGGCGACCTCGGCGGGCAGCGCCCCGGCCAGCGGCCGCTCGGCGGCCTCCACGACGGTCACCGCGCAGCCCGCCTCGCGCGCGGCCGTGGCGAACTCCGCGCCGATCCAGCCCGCGCCGACGACCACGATGTCGTGCCGCCGGGCCAGCACCGGCCGCAGCCGCTCGGCGTCGTCCAGGGTGCGCAGCAGATGCACGCCGGGCACGCCCTCCGCGCCGGGCAGCCGGACGGGTTCGGCGCCGGTCGCGACGACCAGGACGTCGTACGGCACGGGCCCGTTCTCGGTGTCCAGCTCGTGGTCCTCGGGGCGCAGGCCGAGCACCTCGCAGCCGAGGCGCAGCTCGATGCCGAGGGCCTCGAAGTCGACGTCGAAGGCGGAGCCCTCCGCCTTGCCGAGCAGGACGGCCTTGGACAACGGGGGCCGGTCGTACGGCTGGTGGGGTTCGGCGCCGATCAGGAGCACGGTGCCGGTGAAGCCCTGCTCGCGCAGGGCGACGGCGGTCTGCACACCGGCCATGCCCGCGCCCGCCACGACCACGCGCCGCGGCGCGGACGAACCTGGTTCCTGCGTCTGCTCGCTCACCTGATCACCATAGACAACTGACATTCCGTCAGTCAGTGCTCATGCGCCGTGACCTGCTGCACAGCGCTCCTCCCACCGCCCGTGCCCGTCCTTGCGGGTACCCGCGAACGGCCCGTGTACGACGTCGGCGCCCCCGGGTGGGGACGGAGGCTCCCTTACTGCCGCGCAGGGCGTCGGGCTAGGGTGGCCGACGTAGAGCACTCGCGGGAGCCCGGACGCACCGGGCTGAGAGGGAGGCTGGCGGCCTCCGACCGTACGAACCTGATCCGGGTCATGCCGGCGAAGGGAGGGGCTGGACGCCCATGTCGCGTACGCGCACGTCAGACGTCCTCGTCATCGGGGGCGGGATCATCGGCCTGGTCACCGCGTGGCGGGCCGCGCAACGCGGGTTCGCCACGGCCGTGGCGGACCCCGAGCCGGGCGGCGGAGCCGCACAGGTGGCGGCCGGCATGCTGGCCGCCGTCACGGAGCTGCACTACGGCGAGCAGACCCTGCTCGGCCTGAACCTCGCCTCCGCCCGGCGCTACCCGGACTTCGCGGCCGAGCTCACCGAGGTGACCGGCCACGACCTCGGCTACCGGCGGTGCGGCACGCTCGCCGTGGCGCTGGACGCCGACGACCGGGCCCACCTGCGCGAACTGCACGCCCTGCAGCAGCAGTCGGGCCTGGAGTCGCAGTGGCTGTCGGGGCGCGAGTGCCGCCGCCTGGAGCCGATGCTCGCGCCGGGCGTGCGCGGCGGGCTGCGGGTCGACGGCGACCACCAGATCGACCCGCGGCGCCTGGCCGGGGCGCTGCTGGCGGCGTGCGAGCGGGCGGGCGTGGTCTTCCACCACGCGTGGGCCGAGCGGCTGGTCGTCGCCGGGGACCGGGCCACCGGTGTCGTCACGGACGACGGAACCGAGCTGGCCGCCGGGCAGGTCGTGCTGGCCGGGGGCAGCCTGAGCGGGCGGCTCGCGGGCGTGCCGGAGGACGTGCTGCCACCCGTGCGGCCGGTGAAGGGGCAGGTCGTCCGGCTGACCATGCCGGGGCGGCACGGGCCGTTCCTCAGCCGGACCGTGCGCGCGGTCGTGCGCGGCAGCCACGTCTACCTGGTGCCGCGCGAGAACGGCGAGCTGGTGATCGGGGCGACCAGCGAGGAACTGGGCTGGGACACCACCGTCACCGCGGGCGGCGTCTACGAGCTGCTGCGCGACGCGCACGAGCTGGTCCCCGGCATCACCGAGCTGCCGCTCACCGAGACCCGGGCCGGACTGCGCCCCGGCTCGCCCGACAACGCGCCGCTGCTCGGCCCGACCGGCCTCGACGGACTGCTGCTGGCCACCGGGCACTACCGCAACGGCGTCCTGCTCACGCCGGTCACCGGCGACGCCCTGGCGCACGCCCTGACGACGGGCGGTCTCCCCGAGGAGGCCCGCCCCTTCACGCCGAAGCGCTTCAGTACCGCCACCGCACTCACGGAGCAGCCCGCATGAACATCTCCGTCAACGGGGAGCCCCGGGACGTCCGGCCCGGCACGGCTCTCGACACCGTCGTGCAATCGCTGACCACCTCACCCTCGGGAGTGGCCGCCGCCCTCAACGAAACCGTCGTCCCGCGCACGCAGTGGCCGTCCACGCCCCTCTCCGAGGGGGACCGCGTGGAAGTCCTCACCGCCGTCCAAGGAGGCTGACCATGGCCGACGATCCGTTCGTCCTCGGGGGTACGTCCTTCACGTCCCGCCTGATCATGGGCACGGGCGGGGCGCCCAGCCTCGACGTGCTGGAGCGGTCGCTGGTCGCCTCCGGGACGGAGCTGACGACCGTAGCGATGCGGCGTGTGAACCCCTCGGTGCAGGGCTCGGTGCTGTCCGTCCTCGACAGGCTCGGCATCCGCGTGCTGCCCAACACGGCGGGCTGCTTCACCGCCGGGGAGGCCGTCCTCACGGCCCGGCTGGCGCGCGAGGCCCTCGGCACCGACCTGATCAAGCTGGAGGTCATCGCCGACGAGCGCACCCTGCTGCCGGACCCGATCGAGCTGCTGGAGGCGGCCGAGACACTCGTCGACGACGGCTTCACGGTGCTGCCGTACACCAACGACGACCCGGTGCTGGCGCGCAAGCTGGAGGACGTGGGCTGCGCGGCGATCATGCCGCTCGGCTCGCCCATCGGCTCCGGGCTCGGCATCCGCAACCCGCACAACTTCCAGCTGATCGTCGAGCACGCGCGCGTGCCGGTGATCCTGGACGCGGGCGCCGGGACGGCGTCGGACGCCGCGCTGGCGATGGAGCTGGGCTGCGCGGGTGTGATGCTCGCCTCGGCGGTGACGCGGGCCCAGGAGCCGGTGCTGATGGCCGACGCCATGCGGCACGCGGTGGAGGCCGGGCGGCTGGCGTACCGGGCGGGGCGGATCCCGCGGCGGCACTTCGCGGAGGCCTCGTCGCCCGCGGAGGGCAGGGCGGCGCTGGACCCGGAGCGGCCCGCCTTCGGGTGAGGGTGCGCCGGGCACGTCACAGGTCGGCTGCAGTACCGGTGCGATCTTCGGCGTGCTGCGCGGGGTGACAGTGGTGACTCGTACACTCGCCTGCGTGGACACGACCCTTCAGGACCCCTTGGTCGGGCAGCTGCTCGACGGCCGGTACCGCATCGACGCGCGGATCGCGGTCGGCGGGATGGCCACGGTCTACCGGGCCGTGGACACCCGCCTCGACCGGGTCCTCGCGCTCAAGGTGATGCACCCCTCGCTCGCGGTCGACGGCTCGTTCGTCGAGCGGTTCATCCGCGAGGCGAAGTCGGTCGCCCGGCTGGCCCACCCGAACGTGGTGCAGGTCTTCGACCAGGGCACCGACGGCTCCTACGTCTACCTCGCCATGGAGTACGTCGCGGGCTGCACCCTGCGGGACGTGCTGCGCGAGCGCGGGGCCCTGCAGCCGCGGGCCGCCCTGGACATCCTGGAGCCGGTGCTGGCCGCGCTGGGCGCCGCCCACCGCGCCGGGTTCGTGCACCGGGACATGAAGCCCGAGAACGTCCTGATAGGGGACGACGGCCGGGTCAAGGTCGCCGACTTCGGCCTCGTCCGGGCCGTGGACACGGTGACGAACACCACCGGCACGGTCCTCGGCACGGTCTCGTACCTCGCCCCCGAGCAGATAGAGAACGGCACCGCCGACCCCCGCGTCGACGTGTACGCGTGCGGGGTGATGCTCTACGAGATGCTCACCGGCGACAAGCCGCACGACGGGGACTCCCCCGCCGTCATCCTCTACAAGCACCTGCACGAGGACGTCCCGCCGCCCTCGGCCGCCGTGCCGGGTCTGGCGTACGAGCTGGACGAGATGGTCGCCTCGGCGACCGCCCGCACCCCGGAGATCCGCCCGCACGACGCGGTGGCACTGCTCGCGCAGGTCCGCGACGGACGCGGCCGGCTGAGCGCTGACCAGCTGGACGTGGTCCCGCCGCAGGCGCTCACCGCGGAGCACGACAACGCCGACGACCGGACGAGCGTGATCCCGCGCGCCCTCACGACACCCCGCCCGCTGCCGGTGAACGAGGACGACGAGCCCGCCGACGCGGGGCTCAACCGCACCAGCCGCTTCCAGTCCCCGCCGCCCCCGCCGTCCCGGCGCCGCTCGGGTCCCCGGCGCGGCCCGATGGCGATCGTGGTCGCCGTCCTGCTCGTGCTCGGCCTCGGCACGGGCATCTGGTACATCAACTCGGGCCAGTTCACCGAGGTCCCCCCGCTGCTGTCGAAGACCCAGGACCAGGCCGAGGACCGGTTGCGGGACGCGGGGCTGGAGCTCGGCAAGGTGGAGCACGCCTACAGCGACACCGTGGAGCGCGGCCAGGTCATCAGCAGCGACCCGAAGGCCGGCACGCGCATCCGCGGCAACGACGCGGTGAGCATCACCGTCTCCGACGGCCCCGAGACGGTGCGGGTGCCCGCCCTGGAGGGCCGGAAGCTGGACCAGGCGCGGGCCCAGCTCAAGCAGGACGGGCTGGAGCCGGGCATGGTCACCCGCGAGTTCAGCGAGGACGTCCCGCGCGGCTCGGTGATCTCCGCGCGGCCCGCGGACGGCACGCAGGTGCGCGCGGGCACGGCCGTCGCGCTGGTGGTCAGCAAGGGCAGCCCCATCGACATCCCCGACGTCACCGGTGACGACCTGGCCGACGCCCGGGCCGAGCTGCAGGACGCCGGCCTCAAGGTGAAGGTGGCCACCGAGCGGGTCACCTCCTCCGAGTTCGACAAGGGCCAGGTCGCCCGGCAGAGCCCCAACCCCGGCGGACAGGCCGCCGAGGGCGACACGGTCACGCTGACGCTGTCCAAGGGCCCCGAGATGATCGAGGTCCCGGACGTGGTCGGCGACAGCGTCGACGACGCCCGGCAGGCGCTGGAGGGCGCCGGGTTCCAGGTCGACGAGGACCGCGGTCTGCTCGGCCTGTTCGGCGACACCGTCAAGGACCAGTCGGTCAAGGGCGGCGAGACGGCGCCCAAGGGCTCCACGATCACGATCAAGATCAGGTGACGACCGGACGCGAAGCCCTGGCAGGGAGCGTGGCCGGGCGCGGAGCCCCCCGCTCGGGATCATGGCCGGGCGCGGAGCCCGTGGACGGAGCACGGCCGGGCGCCGAGCCCGTGGACGGAGCACGGCTGGCGCGGAGCCCGTGGACGGAGCACGCGGCCGGGCGCGGAGGCCCGCACGGATCATGACCGGGCGCGGAGCCCGTGGACGGAGCACGGCTGGCGCGGAGCCCCCGCACGCCGGGCGCGAAGCCCATGGCCGGAGCACGCGGCCGGGCGCGGAGCCCCGCACGGATCATGACCGGGCGCGAAGCCCGTGGACGGAGCACGGCCGACGCGGAGCCCCCGCACGGAGCACGACCGGGCTCCGAGCCCCGCACGGATCATGACCGGGCGCGAAGCCCGTGGACGGAGCACGGCCGACGCGGAGCCCCCGCACGGAGCACGGCCGGGCGCCGAGCCCGTGGACGGAGCACGGCTGGCGCGAAGCCCATGGACGGAGCACGCGGCCGGGCGCGGAGCCCCGCACGGATCATGACCGGGCGCGGAGCCCGTGGACAGAGCACGGCCGACGCGAAGCCCCCGCACGGATCACGGCCGGGCGCCGAGCCCGTGGACGGAGCACGGCCGGCGCGAAGGCCCCGCACGGATCACGGCCGGGCGCCGAGCCCGTGGGCGGAGCACGGTCGGGCGCATGACACCCTGAACGGGTGAACAATCAGCTGTCCGGCCCCTCCCGCAACCCCGTGGGCGGCCACGTCCCCGTGGCCGGTGGGCTCCACTCCGTCGGCCTGTCGTACGCCCGTGACCTGCGCGCGGAGACCGTGCAGGTCTTCGTCGCCAACCCGCGCGGCTGGGCCACGCCGGCCGGGAACCCGAAGCAGGACGAGGCGTTCCGCGCGGCGTGCGAGGCCGAGTCGATCCCCGCCTACGTACACGCGCCCTACCTGATCAACTTCGGCTCGCACACCGAGGCCACCGTGGAACGGTCGGTGGAGTCCCTGCGGCACTCGCTGCGGCGCGGCCGGGAGATCGGGGCGCTCGGCGTGGTCGTGCACACGGGCAGCGCCACCGGCGGCCGGGAGCGGTCCGTGGCGCTGAAGCAGGTCCGGGAGCACCTGCTGCCGCTGCTCGACGAGCTGACCCACGACGACGACCCGTATCTGCTGCTGGAGTCGACCGCCGGCCAGGGCGCCTCCCTGTGCTCACGGACCTGGGACTTCGGCCCGTACTTCGAGGCGCTGGACGCCCACCCGATGCTCGGCGTGTGCCTGGACACCTGCCACATCTTCGCCGCCGGACACGACCTGACCGGCCCGAGCGGCATGCACCAGACGCTGGACCTGCTGGTGGACACGGTCGGCGAGGGACGGCTGAAGCTGATCCACGCCAACGACTCCAAGGACGTGGTGGGCGCCCACAAGGACCGGCACGAGAACATCGGCGTCGGCCACATCGGCGAGGACCCGTTCCGGGCACTGATGACGCACCCCGCGACCGAGGGCGTGCCACTGATCATCGAGACGCCGGGCGGCAAGGAGGGACATGCGGCGGACGTGGAGCGGCTGAAGAAGCTGCGCGACTGCTGAAGACCTGAGAGGCCTCAGAGGTCGGGGCCGTCCCCCGGCTCCTCCTGGTACGAGTAGCGCTGCTCCCGCCAGGGGTCGCCGATGTTGTGGTAGCCGCGCTCCTCCCAGAAGCCACGCCGGTCGGCGGTCATGTACTCCACGCCGCGCACCCATTTGGGGCCCTTCCAGGCGTACAGGTGGGGCACGATCAGGCGCAGTGGGAAGCCGTGCTCGGCGGTGAGCAGCTCGCCGTCCTTGTGGGTGGCGAACAGGACGCGCTCGTCGGCGAAGTCGGACAGGCGGAGGTTGGAGCTGAATCCGTACTCGGCCCACACCATCACATGGGTGACGTCGTCCGCGGGCGGGGCGATGTCGAGGATCGTGCGGGCGGGGACACCGCCCCACTCCGCGCCCAGCATGCTGAACTTCGTGACGCAGTGCAGATCGGCCACGACGGTGGTGTGCGGCAGGGCCGTGAACTCCTCGTGGGACCAGCAGTGCTTGCCGCCGCCGGCGGTGGCGCCGAAGACCCGGAACTCCCAGCGCTCGGGCCGGAACTTGGGGACGGGCCCGTAGTGCGTGACCGGCCAGCCGCGCTGCACCCGCTGTCCCGGCGGCAGGCCGGGCTGCGCCGCTCCTGCTCCTGCCGAATCGTGCCCTTCTCCCGATTCGTGTTCCAGCGGCTGACCCATGACTCCATCCTGACAGACCCCGGGTGATGCCCCTGACCGGGGTCACTTCAAAACGGGGCAAATAGAACTAAGCATGCCCTTACTTACTAAGTGAAGACTTACTGGACGATCTTCGTCGCCGGTGGAATCATGCGGCGCAACCTGCCAGTTCCCCCCGTTGGAAGGAGCCTCTGCGATGCAGGGCGACCCCGAGGTCCTCGAATTCCTCAACGAGCAGCTGACCGGCGAGCTGACGGCGATCAACCAGTACTGGCTGCACTACCGGATCCAGGACAACAAAGGCTGGACCAAGCTCGCCAAGTACACGCGTGAAGAGTCCATCGACGAGATGAAGCACGCGGACAAGATCACCGAACGCATCCTCATGCTGGACGGTCTGCCCAACTACCAGCGGCTCTTCCACGTCCGGGTCGGTCAGACGGTCACCGAGATGTTCCAGGCCGATCGACAGGTCGAGGTCGAGGCGATCGACCGCCTCAAGCGCGGCATCGAGGTGATGCGCAGCAAGGGCGACATCACGTCGGCGAACCTCTTCGAGTCGATCCTCGAGGACGAGGAGCACCACATCGACTACCTGGACACGCAGCTGGAGCTGATCGACAAGCTCGGCGAGGCGCTGTACCTCGCGCAGCAGATCGAGCAGCCGAGCTGAGGCCTGCCGTCAGGCGGCGTCCTCGAGCTCCGCGAGCACCGGCTGGCCACGGTCGGCCAGTTCACGGCGAGGGCAGGCACCCCTGCCCAGGATCGCCTGGATACGGCGCACACAGGACCCGCAGTCCGTGCCCGCCTTGCAGGCGGAGGCTATCTGGCGGGGGGTGCAGGCACCGCTGTCCGCATGCTGTTTGACCTGCTGTTCGGTGATCCCGAAGCAACTGCAGACGTACACGCGGTTCACCTCCCGAGGGGCTTGCTCTGTGGTGCCGTCCCCGTTGATCGGTGAGGCTAACCTAACCTTACCCGTCGGGTGCGAGCCGCAAAAGTCGAGAGGGGCGCGGATCGTATGTGATCCGCGCCCCAGTCGTTGCCCGGTAACAGGCGGACCCGTTACTGGTCCCTGTACATCTCGGCCACGAGGAACGCCAGGTCGAGCGACTGGCTGCGGTTGAGCCGCGGGTCGCAGGCCGTCTCGTAGCGCTGGTGCAGATCGTCGACGAAGATCTCGTCGCCGCCGCCCACGCACTCGGTGACGTCGTCACCGGTCAGCTCCACGTGGATGCCGCCCGGGTGCGTGCCGAGCTCCTTGTGGACCTCGAAGAAGCCCTTGACCTCGTCGAGCACGTCGTCGAAGCGGCGGGTCTTGTGCCCGGAGGCCGCCTCGAAGGTGTTGCCGTGCATCGGGTCGGTCACCCAGGCCACGGTGGCGCCGGAGGCGGTGACCTTCTCTACCAGCTCGGGGAGCTTGTCGCGGACCTTGTCGGCGCCCATGCGGACGATGAACGTCAGCCGGCCCGGCTCGCGCTCCGGGTCGAGGCGCTCGATGTACTGCAGCGCGTCCTCGGCCGTGGTCGTCGGACCCAGCTTGATGCCGATGGGGTTGCGGATCTTCGAGGCGAACTCGATGTGCGCGTGGTCCAGCTGCCGGGTGCGCTCGCCGATCCACACCATGTGCGCGGAGACGTCGTACAGCTGCCCGGTGCGCGAGTCGACCCTGGTCAGGGCGGACTCGTAGTCGAGGAGCAGCGCCTCGTGGGAGGCGTAGAACTCGACCGTCTTGAACTCCTCCGGGTCGGCCCCGCAGGCGTGCATGAAGTTCAGCGCGTTGTCGATCTCGCGCGCCAGCTGCTCGTAGCGCTGCCCCGACGGGGACGACTTCACGAAGTCCTGGTTCCAGGCGTGCACCTGGCGCAGGTCGGCGTAGCCGCCGGTGGTGAAGGCGCGTACCAGGTTCAGCGTGGAGGCGGAGGCGTGGTACATCCGCTTCAGGCGCTCGGGGTCCGGGACGCGGGCCTCTTCGGTGAAGTCGAAGCCGTTGACCGAGTCGCCCCGGTACGTCGGCAGCGTCACGCCGTCGCGGGTCTCGGTCGGCTTGGAGCGCGGCTTGGAGTACTGGCCGGCGATGCGGCCGACCTTCACGACCGGCACCGAGGCGGCGTACGTCAGCACGGCGCCCATCTGGAGCAGGGTCTTCAGCTTGTTGCGGATGTGGTCCGCGGACACCGCGTCGAAGGCCTCGGCGCAGTCGCCGCCCTGGAGGAGGAACGCCTCTCCCTTGGCGACGGCCGCCATCCGGGCGCGCAGCTGGTCGCACTCGCCCGCGAAGACGAGCGGCGGATACGACTCGAGGTCCGCAACGACTGCGCGCAGAGCCTCGGGGTCGGGGTACTCGGGCTGCTGCGCCGCGGGCAGGTCTCGCCAGGTGTTGCCAGCACTCGCGCTGGTCTTAGCGTTCACGGTCACGACCTCAACATTACGGGGTCGTGTCGGGCGTCCTGACCCATGCCCAGCAATTGAGACACCGGGTACACCCCTCGGACATGGGGTAGGGTGCGTCGCATGTTCGCGCACTCGATCCAGACCTGGTGGTGGACCGCTCATCCGGCGGCCCGCTGACTGCGCGTACAGAAGACTTCGCGAAGGCCGCCCGAGGGGCGGCCTTCGGTGTTTCCCGGGTCGTTCCTCACCGACATCGACGTGATTCGACGGAAGAGGAACCATGGACCTGGCACAGCTGCTGGACGACCCCCGTCCCTTCGCCCTGCTCCGCCGCCGCACGCCCGGCCACGACCACGACCTGGTCGAGGTTCTGATCGGCCCGGTCGCCGCGTACGACCGGCTCGCCGACCTCCCCGAGCAGAGCCTCGCGCTCGTCCCCTTCCGGCAGATCCGCGAGCGCGGCTTCGACGTCCGCGACGACGGCACGCCCCTGCTGGCACTCACCCCCCAGGAGTCGTACGGCGTCCCGCTGGGCGACGCCCTGGAGCAGCTCCCGGCGCATGACGTGCGCGTCGAGGGCGGCGGCTTCGACATCGCCGACGAGGAGTACGCGCGGATCGTCGGGCGCGTGCTGGAGGAGGAGATCGGCCGGGGCGAGGGCGCCAACTTCGTGATCCGCCGGACGTACGAGGGCGGGATCCCCGGGTTCGGGCGGGCCGACGCCCTCGCGCTGTTCCGGCGGCTGCTGGAGGGCGAGCGGGGCGCGTACTGGACGTTCGTCGTGCACACCGGGGAGCGCACGCTGGTCGGGGCCAGCCCCGAGGTGCATGTGCGGATGTCGGGCGGCACGGTCGTCATGAACCCGATCAGCGGCACCTACCGCTACCCCGCCGAGGGGCCGACCCCCGAGCACCTGCTGGACTTCCTCGCCGACGGCAAGGAGATCGAGGAGCTGTCGATGGTCGTCGACGAGGAGCTCAAGATGATGTGCACCGTCGGCGACATGGGCGGGGTCGTGATCGGCCCGCGGCTCAAGGAGATGGCGCACCTGGCGCACACCGAGTACGAACTGCGCGGCAGGTCCTCGCTGGACGTGCGGGAGGTGCTGAAGGAGACCATGTTCGCGGCGACCGTCACCGGGTCGCCGGTGCAGAACGCCTGCCGGGTCATCGAGCGGCACGAGGCCGGCGGGCGCGGGTACTACGCCGGTGCGCTGGCCCTGCTCGGCCGGGACTCGGGCGGGGCGCAGACCCTCGACTCCCCCATCCTGATCCGCACCGCCGACATCGCCGCGGACGGGCACCTGCGGGTTCCGGTGGGCGCCACGCTGGTGCGGGGTTCGGACCCGGCGAGCGAGGTGGCCGAGACCCACGCGAAGGCGGCCGGTGTGCTGGCGGCCCTGGGCGTGCGTCCGGCCCGGCCGCGCGCGGAGGCCGCACGGCCGGGGCTGGCGGAGGACCCGCGGGTCCGGGCCGCGCTGGACGGGCGCCGGTCCTCCCTCGCCCCCTTCTGGCTGCGGATGCAGGAGCGGTCCGCGGAACTCGCCGGGCACGCCCTGGTCGTCGACGGGGAGGACACCTTCACGGCGATGCTCGCGCACGTGCTGCGCGCCGGCGGTCTGGAGGTGACCGTGCGGCGGTACGACGAGCCGGGGCTGCGGGAGGCGGTGCTCGGGCACGAGGGGCCGGTGATGCTCGGCCCCGGGCCCGGGAACCCGTCCGACCTGGCGGACCCGAAGATGCGGTTCCTGCGTGCCCTGACCGCCGAGGTGATCGGGGGCGAACGGCAGGGCGTGCTGGGCGTCTGTCTCGGGCACGAGCTGATCGCGGCCGAGCTGGGGCTGGACATCGTACGGAAGGACGTGCCGTACCAGGGGGCGCAGACGGAGATCGAGCTGTTCGGGCGGCGGGAGACCGTCGGCTTCTACAACAGCTTCGTGGCGCGCTGCGACGACGAGGCGGCGGGCGAGCTGGCGGCCCACGGGGTCGAGGTCTCCCGTGCCGCGAACGGCGAGGTGCACGCGCTGCGCGGGCCGGGCTTCGCGGGCGTGCAGTTCCACCCCGAGTCGGTGCTGACGCTGAACGGGGCGCGGGTGGTGCGGGAGCTGGTGGGGCAGCTGCGGGGCACGGGCGCGCCCTCGGTCTGACACCGGGCCGGCCGGGGCCGCGCGGCCCCGGCCGGCACCGGAGGCGCGGCGGTCAGCCGAAGAACACCCCGACCTCCTCGTACAGCTTCGGGTCGACCGTCTTCAGCCGGGCCGTCGCCTCCGCGATCGGGACGCGGACGATGTCGGTGCCGCGCAGGGCGACCATCGAGCCGAAGTCGCCGTCGCGTACGCAGTCGATGGCGTGCAGGCCGAAGCGGGTGGCGAGCCAGCGGTCGAAGGCGCTGGGGGTGCCGCCGCGCTGGACATGGCCGAGGACCGTGGTGCGGGCCTCCTTGCCCGTGCGCTTCTCGATCTCCTTGGCCAGCCACTCGCCGACCCCGGACAGCCGGACGTGCCCGAAGGAGTCCAGCGACTGGTCCTTGAGGACCATGTCGCCGTCCTTGGGCACCGCCCCCTCGGCGACGACGACGATCGGCGCGTACGACGCCCGGAAACGGGAGGTCACCCAGGCGCACACCTGCTCGACGTCGAAGCGCTGCTCGGGGATGAGGATGACGTTGGCGCCGCCGGCGAGCCCCGAGTGCAGGGCGATCCAGCCGGCGTGCCGGCCCATCACCTCGACGACCAGGACGCGCATATGGGACTCGGCGGTGGTGTGCAGCCGGTCGATGGCCTCGGTGGCGATGCCGACGGCGGTGTCGAAGCCGAAGGTGTAGTCGGTGGCGGACAGGTCGTTGTCTATGGTCTTGGGGACGCCCACGCAGGGCACGCCGTGCTCGCCGGAGAGGCGGGCGGCCACGCCGAGGGTGTCCTCGCCGCCGATGGCGATGAGCGCCTCGACTCCCAGCCCGGCGAGGTTCTCCTTGATCCGGCGGACGCCGTCCCGTTCCTTCAGCGGGTTGGTCCGCGAGGAGCCGAGGATGGTGCCGCCGCGAGGCAGGATGCCGCGCACGGCGGGGATGTCGAGCCGGACGGTGTCGTTCTCCAGGGGTCCTCGCCAGCCGTCCCGGAAGCCGGTGAAGTCGTAGCCGTACTCCTGCACGCCCTTGCGGACGATGGCCCGGATGACGGCGTTGAGGCCGGGGCAGTCGCCGCCTCCGGTCAGTACTCCGACGCGCATGGAACAGTCCCTTCGCCGCAGGTGCCTGACGAAGGGTCAGTGTGACGGGCGTCTCACTCGTCGTCGAGGCCGCGCTCTATCGCATACCTGACCAGTTCGACGCGGTTGTGCAACTGGAGCTTGCCTAGGGTGTTCTGGACGTGGTTCTGCACCGTGCGGTGGGAGATGACCAGGCGTTCGGCGATCTGCTTGTAGCTCAGGCCCTTGGCGACCAGGCGCAGCACCTCGGTCTCGCGGTCGGTGAGCCGGGGCGCCTTCGGTTCGTCGGTGTCCTGGGCGGGCGCGGGTTCGGAGGCCAGGCGGCGGTACTCGCCGAGGACCAGTCCGGCGAGGCCGGGGGTGAAGACGGGGTCGCCGACGGCCGTGCGGCGGACCGCGTCCTGGAGTTCCTCCGTGGAGGCCGACTTCAGCAGGTAGCCCGTCGCGCCGGACTTCACGGCCTCCAGGACGTCGGCGTGCTCCCCGCTCGCGGACAGCACCAGCACGCGCAGCGCGGGGTTCGCGGCGACGACCTCCTTGCAGACCTGGACGCCGGGCTTGCCGGGCAGGTTCAGATCGAGCACGAGGACGTCGGGCGCGGCGGCCTTGGCGCGGCGCACGGCCTGGTCGCCGTCGCCCGCGGTGGCGACCACCTCGAAGCCGGACTCGGCGAGATCCCGGGCGACCGCGTCGCGCCACATGGGGTGGTCGTCGACCACCATGACCTTGATCGGGTCCCGTCGCTCCCCGCCGCTCTCCGTCATCGCCGCTCCGCCTTCCCCCGGGTGTCCTTCACGTCCTTCGGTACCTTCAGCTCGACTTCCGTGCCCTGCCCCGGCACGGAGATCAGCTCCGCGCTGCCCCCGAGGTCGCGCAGCCGGCCGCGGATCGACAGGGCGACCCCGAGCCGCCCCTCGCCCTCGGCCTGGGCGAGCCGCCCCTCCGGGATGCCGGGCCCGTCGTCCCGGACGGTGACGATCACCTCGTCCGGCTCGTCCTCGACCAGGATCCAGGCGCGCGCCTGCTCCCCGGCGTGCCCGCGGACGTTGTCCAGGGCGGCCCCGACCGCGGCGGCCACCTCCCGGGCGGCGACGGGCGCCAGGCGCACGGGCGCGCCCGGCTCGGCGAGGCTGACCCTGGCCCCGGCGTACGGGGCGAGCAGGGCGCGCAGGTCGACGGGGCCGCTGTCGGCCGGCTCCTCCTCGACGGCCCGGACGACCGCGCCCTCGGCGGCGTCCTCGGAGACCCGGGAGACGGGCACCAGTCCGCCGGAGACGAGGGTGCGCAGCGCGACCTCCTGCTCGCCGGCCATCCGGCCCAGCTCGGCCGCCTCACCGCCGATCACCGCTCCGCGCCGCTGCACCATCGCCAAGACCTGGAGCACGCTGTCGTGGATGTCCCGGGCGAGGCGCTCCCGTTCCCGCGTGGCGGCCTCGATCTCCAGGGCGCGGGCGAGGGTGCGCTCGGAGGCGCGGGCGACCTCGACGACGTAGCCGATGGCGATGGAGGCGATGCAGACCAGGATGACGTTGTGGACGGTGTCGCGGGCCGGGCTGCCGCGCTCGACCAGGTTGGCGGCGGCCACCAGGCTGGAGGCGAGGGCCGCCCAGCGCCAGCCGCCCTTGATCGCGAAGGCCAGGACGGAACCGGCGGTCCATATCGACGGCAGGGTGGGGCCGCCCGCCTGGACCCGCTCGTGCGCGTCGGCGACGGGCGTGAGCAGGATGCCGGTGATCGCGATGGTGAGGTCGGCGGTGAGGAACCGCTTGGTGCAGCCGGCGGCGTTCGCGACCCTGGGCAGGGTGGCCAGCGTCCACACCCCGAGCACGGCGAAGTAGGCGACGGCGACCCAGGGACGGGCGAACTCGTCGTGGGCGGTGGCGAACAGGCCGACCGCGTACAGCATGGTGAGCACCCGGTAGGCGGTCAGCGCACGCCACAGCGGCTGCTCGACCGACATCCTCATGACACGCTCGCGCCTGGCCATCTCCCCCACCCCTGGCCCGAACCCCCGACTAGGGCTCGGTCCGCCGCCGCTCGGACTGCTTTTCCTTCTCGGCCTGTTCCTTCTCCGCCTTCGCGAGCGCGGCCCGGGCCGCCTTCTCGGCTTCCTTCTCCGCCTTCGCCGCCTCCGCGAGCTGCCGCTTCATGGCCGTCGCGTACATGTCGACGTACTCCTGGCCGGAGAGCTTCATGATCTCGTACATGACCTCGTCGGTCACCGCGCGCAGCACGAACCGGTCGTGCTCCATGCCCTGGTAGCGGCTGAAGTCCAGCGGCTTGCCGATCCGGATGCCGGGCCGCATCAGCTTCGGCATGATCTTCCCGGGCGGCTGGATCTTCTCCGTGTCGATCATGGCGACCGGGAGGACGGGCGCGCCGGTCGCGAGCGCCACGCGCGCGAGGCCGCCCGGCTTGCCGCGGTAGAGCCGCCCGTCGGGCGAGCGCGTCCCCTCCGGGTAGATCCCGAACAACTCGCCGCGCTCCAGCACCTCGATGCCGCTCTTGATGGCGGCCTCACCCGCGCCGCGCGCGCCGGAGCGGTCCACGGGGAGCTGGCCGACGCCCTTGAAGAAGGCGGCCGTCAGCCGGCCCTTCACACCGGGCGTGGTGAAGTACTCGGCCTTCGCGATGAAGGTGACCTTGCGGTCCAGGACGGCGGGCAGGAAGAACGAGTCGGAGAACGACAGGTGATTGCTCGCCAGGATCGCCGGGCCCTCGGCGGGTACGTTCTCCAGGCCCTCCACCCAGGGCCTGAAGGCGAGCTTCAGCGGACCCCCGACGGTGACCTTCATCGCGCCGTACAACAACCGAGTGCCTCCTGTATGTGTCGTTCAGACCTTAACCCGGAGCGCTGTCAAAGGCGCCGACGGCCCTGGTCGGTGTCAGTGCGGTCGCGTACGGTGAAGGTCCCGCGAACGACGTGCGACGCCTTCCATGACGTTCCGTGACTATCCGTGATCGTGTCAGTCCCTTCTCACGACCAGGAGGCCGAAGGTGCCGGTCCTTGCCGGAGCCGAGCCGTTTCACCACGAGGGCGGGGAGGTCGCCGTCCTCCTCTGCCACGGCTTCACCGGATCACCGCAGTCGCTGCGCCCCTGGGCGGAGCACCTCGCCGAGCACGGCCTGACCGTCTCCCTGCCGCTGCTGCCCGGGCACGGCACGCGTTGGGAGGACCTGCGGATCACCGGCTGGCAGGACTGGTACGCGGAGGTCGACCGTGAGCTGCGCCTGCTGTGCGAGCGCCGCGCGAAGGTCTTCGTGGCCGGTCTGTCCATGGGCGGCGCCCTGGCCCTGCGGCTGGCCGGCAAGCACGGCGACGCGGTCAGCGGCGTGATGGTCGTCAACCCGGCGAACAAGGTGCACGGCCTGGCCGCGCACGCCCTCCCCGTCGTCCGCCACTTCGTCCCGGCGACGAAGGGCATCGCCAGCGACATCGCCAAGCCGGACAGCAGGGAGCTGGGCTACGACCGGGTGCCGCTGCACGCGGCGCACTCCCTGCGGCAGTTCTTCCAGGCCGCCGACCGCGAGCTGCCGCAGGTCACGCAGCCGGTGCTGCTGATGCGCAGCCCCCAGGACCACGTGGTGCCGCCCGCCGACTCGGCCCGCATCCTCAGCCGCATCTCGTCGACCGACGTGAAAGAGGTCATCCTGGAACAGAGCTACCACGTGGCCACGTTGGACCATGACGCGGACCGGATCCACGAGGAGAGCCTCGCGTTCATCGACCGGCTCGTACCCGGCCTCGTCAAGGAGCCCGGTCTCGGCAAGGAAGGGACGACCGCAGGTGGCTGAGCACGACTCCGACCGCGAGGGCCGGGAGCCGGACGAGAAGGGCGTCCCGCTCGACGAGGAGGCCGCCTGGGCGGCGATCGTCGCCGGGTACGGCGAGGAGCCGCCGGATCCGCCGGGCGCCAAGCCGTTCAAGTCCGTCGAGGACCTGGCGCTGCTGGAGCCCGCGACCAACGACGACCGGGTGGACACGGCCGGGGAGGCCGCGAAGCCCGCCGAGCCCGAGGGCCCGGAGGCCAAGGAGCCCGGGGAGAAGCCGGCCAGGCCGCTGGGCGGCTCCGTCTCCTTCGCGCCCGGCGTCGGCCCGCGTGACTACTCCACGCCCGAGCCCACCGAGGACGACTTCGACGAGGACGACGAGGGCCATTTCGTCCCGCCGGAGCCGCCCCCGCTGCCGACCGCCGACGCCACCGCGAAGTTCGCCTGGCTCGGGGTGCTCGGCGGGCCGGTGCTGCTCCTGCTGGCCGTGCTGCTCGGGTGGGACATGACGTGGTGGCTGGCCACCCTCGGCATCGGAGGCTTCGTCGGCGGGTGCACGGCGCTGGTGATGCGGATGCGGACGGACGACGAGGAGGACGACGACCCGGGGCGCGGGGCGGTCGTCTAGCCGGACACCCCATGGGCCGCGTCCTGCGGCCCGGCCGGAATTCTGAGGGCGGCCAGGACCGGGAGGTGGTCCGTGGCCGCCCTCAGGTCTGCCTCGGTCACCCCGGGCTGCCCGAGCGGTACGCCGCAGCCCAGGACCTCGATGCCCTTGGTCGCGAAGATCGCGTCGATGCGCTGGTAGGGGTCGGCGGGGGTCCAGGTGTGCTCGCCGCCCCAGGGCGCGGCGGCCCGGCAGTCGGTCAGGCCGTCGGCCAGCAGGCGGAAGGCCGGGCCGTCGGGGCGTTCGTTCAGGTCGCCGCCGGCGATCGCGTGCTCCACTCCCAGTCCGGCCAGGCGGTCCAGGAGCATGCCGGCCTGCGCATGGCGCTCGTCCTTCTGGAGCGACAGGTGGCAGCTGAGGACGCCGAGGCGGACGCCGGCGAAGCGGACGACGGCGGTGGCGAAGCCGCGGCGGTGCAGGCCGGGGGCGCGGGGCAGGAGGACGTCCTCCGTGCGTTCGACGCTCGCGCGGAGCGAGCTGAGGACCGCCGGCCCCGTGGTGGTGGCGCCCCCGGTGACGGTCACCAGGTCGGAGGCGCGGGCCAGGCGGGCGAGTTTCTTGCGCCAGCGGAAGAAGCGGGGGGCTTCCTGGACGAGGACCAGGTCGGGCTCGCACGCCCTGATGACACGGGCCAGGGCGGCGGTGTCGTCGCGCATGGAGCGGATGTTGTAGCTGAGGACCCTGATGACCGCGGAACCGTCGGGTTCGGTACGGGAGTTGGGGAGCAGGGGCATGTGATCAATTTACGCCCCATGGGGCGGGGCGCGGGGATGGTGCGCGAGTGCCGGTCGCATGTGGTTGATCGCGCAGTTCCCCGCGCCCCTGGGGCGCACACCCTGACGGCGTTTACATGATCGGGTCGGGCTCCCGCGCCAGGTCCGCCGCTCCCACCAGGCCCGCCTTGTTGCCCAGTTCCGCTGCCCGGACCTCGGCGACCGGGCGCCAGTTGCCGCCCACCAGCCAGCGCTTGTAGGACTTGCGGATGGGGCCCAGGACCAGTTCGCCCTCGTCGGAGAGACCGCCGCCGACGATGAAGGCGGAGGGGTCGAAGAGGGAGGCGAGGTCGGCGAGGCCCGCGCCGACCCAGCGGGCCAGCTCGCGGTAGGAGTCGACGGCCACGCGGTCGCCCTGGCGGGCGGCCATGGAGATGTGCTTGCCCTCGATGCCGTCGGGCGTGCCGTTGCCGAGGCCGAGCAGGATCTCGGCGTTCTCGGGGGTGGCGTTGGCGCGCTGCTTGGCGTACCGGACGAGGGCGCGGCCGGAGGCGTACTGCTCCCAGCAGCCCTGCGAGCCGCAGCCGCACAGCAGGCCGTCCGGCACCATGCGGATGTGGCCGAACTCGGCGGCCACGCCGAAGTGCCCGCGGCGCAGCTTGTTGCCGATGATGATGCCGCCGCCGAGGCCCGTGCCGAGGGTGATGCAGATGACGTTGCGGTGGCCCTTGCCGGCGCCGAACTTGTACTCGCCCCACGCCGCGGCGTTCGCGTCGTTCTCGACGACCACCGGGAGGCCCACGCGGGCCTCGACCTTCTCCTTGAGCGGCTCGTTGCGCCAGTGGATGTTGGGCGCGAAGTAGACCTCGGAGCGCTGCCGGTTCACATAGCCGGCGGCGCCGATGCCCACACCGACGATGTCGTGTCCTACGCGTGCGCCTTCCACCGCCGAGGCGATGGCGTCCACGATGCCCTCGGGCGTGCCCGGGGTCGGCACCTTGTGGGTCGAGAGGATGTTGCCTTCCTCATCGACCACGCCGGCCGCGATCTTCGTGCCGCCGATGTCGACGCCGATGGTGAGTCCCATGAATCCCTCAGTTTCGGTCGAGCCCCGCTACGGCCAACGGTACCCGAGGCCCCGCCGTCGGGTTCGCGTCGTCCGCACGCTGGGCACACCGGGCGGCGTCGCGCTGTCCGCCGCTTCGCCGGGGACCCGGGCTCAGTCCAGGTCGATGCGCTCCCCGGGGCCGCCCTCGTCTCCCCGGTCACGGCGTTCGTCCTGGTCACGGGGGTCGTCGCGGTCGTCGCGGCCGGTCCAGCGGCGTTCCTGGGCCTGGACGGCGGAGCGGTAGGCGGCGAGCAGTTCGTTCCCGGCGGCGGCCAGGTGGTCGAAGACGTCCGGGTTGCGTTCGATGACGGGTTCCACGGCGTCCTTGGCCTGCTGGACGACCTGGCGTACGACCTGCTGGGCGGCGGGCCCCGCGACCGCGCCGAACAGCGGGGACTGGATGCCGGACAGCTTGTCCGCGACGGCGTCGACGAGCTTCTTCAGTTCCTCGGCGGCCGAGCCGGGGTGCGGGCCGTACTGGGTGCGGCGGCGGGCCTGCTCCGCCTCGAGGTCCTCGGCGCACGCGGTCGCCCAGGCGTCGGCGTCGGTCGCCCGCACCTCGTCCACGGCGTCTTCGCGGGCCTCGCCGGGCGGGGGGAGCTCTTCGCTCATGACGGACTCCTGACTACGGTTCGTCCCTCCGACGTTACCCGAACGGACGTGCCGGGTTCACGGCCCGGAGCCGGGCATTTCGCGGTGCCCGCCGCGGCGTCTCACCGGCTCTGCGGCCAGAGGGCCGGGTCGGGTGCGAAGCGGATGCGCAGCTCGTCCTCGCGCAGGGCGGCGCCGTCGACGGTGCAGCGGCGCAGCGCCGACGGCAGCGGGACGACGCGGCGGAACCGGCCCGCCGTGACGGCGAGTTCGTCGCCGCGCCGGACGAGGTCCAGCTCGTCGCGTATGGCACCGGGGAGCGGGATGTGCCAGACGAGCACGCCGTCCGTGCCGAGCCGGTCGGTCACAGGCCACTCGACGGCGGGGTCGTCCGCGCCGGGGCCGGGCACGGCCAGGGCGGTGAGGTCGTCCGTGCCGCGCGGGTCGCGGCCGAGGTGGGCGACGGCGTGGACGTCGTACGCCTCCCGCCACTCCTCCAGCGTCTTGCGCTGCTGGGCGACCGGGCCGGCCAGCCAGGTGTCCGGGGAGGCCTCGGGCAGGACGCGGTTGGCGATCACGAGGTCGGTGCGCAGGCCGCGCAGGGCGAGGCCGAGGCCGGCGGTGCGGACGGCGTCGGCACCGGCCGGCCCGGGCTCGGCGACCAGCCGTACGACGGTGTCGCGGTCGGCGACGACGGCCTCCACGGCGGCCAGCTCCAGGTCCCAGCGGGCCGCCGTCTCGTACAGCCACTCCGCGGGCATCGGGACACCGGCGAGCCGGCCCAGGACGGGGCGCAGGGCGCGGGCCGCCTGCCGTTCGGGCGGGAGCAGCCGGCGCAGGTAGCGGCGGAGTTCCTCGGGCAGGGCGAGCAGGTCGAGGGCCCGCGGGGCCGGGGGGAGGTCGACGACGAGGAGGCCGTACTTCTCCGACAGCGCGGCGTCGCGCAGGGCGCGCAGCAGGGCGAGTTCCTCCGCGCCGGGCAGCGGGGTGAGCTCCTCCGGGTCGAGGCGGGAGGCGCCGAGGAGGTCCAGTGCGGAGGAGGCGCGCTCCTGGAGGGCGGTGAGGTCCTCGCGGAAGTCCCGGGCGGGGTCGGGGCGCCAGGCGGTGAGGCGTGGGGCGGCTTCGACCGGGGCCGGGCCGGTCGGGACGCCGAGGGCGGCACCGAGGGTGTCCGTGGGGTCGGCGGACAGGACGAGGGTGTCCGTGCCGTCGGCCGCCGCGGCCAGGGCGGTGGCGGCCGCGAGGGTGGTACGACCGCTGCCGCCGGGGCCGGTGATCAGGAGGGTGCGCATGGGGGTGAACGGTACCGGTGCCGCCGCGCCCAGGGACGCGGGGCTGTGTTGACCATGCGGCTCCGCCGCGTGGGCGCGACGAGCCACGGCCGGCCCGCACCCGGCACGGCACGGACCCCCTGCGGCGCGACCCCTACGTGCCCGACTCCACCCGCTTCTTCAGCCCCGCCAGCGCCCGGTCGATGATGACCTTCTCCGCCTTGCGCTTGATCATGCCGAGCATGGGGATCTTGACGTCGACGGTCAGCGCGTACGTGACCTCCGTGCCCCCCGCCCCAACCGGCTTCAGGAGGTACGTGCCGTCGAGGGAGCGCAGCATCTGCGACTTCACCAGCGTCCAGGACACCTCGTTCTGACCGGTCCAGGTGTAGGCGAGCACCTGGTCGTCCTTGATCGCACCGGCGTCCATGACGAGCCGGACCTGCTCGGCGCGGCCCTGGTCGTCGGTCTTGAGGACCTCCGCCTCCTTCACCTCGCCGGTCCAGTCCGGGTAGCGGGCGAAATCGGCGATGACCGTCATGACGTCGGCCGGGGCCGCCTCGATGGTGATGCTCGAGCTGGTGTGTTCCGCCATCGCCGTGGCTCCTCCAGGTGCGGGCCGGTAAGAGGTCGTCCTGCGCACGTGTGTGCAGCGTGAAGGCTACCGCGCACGGGACCCGGCGATCTCACCCGACCTGGGAGGTCCTCACCATTCCAGCGCCCAGGGGGTCCCGGTCCCCGCGAAGTGCCCCACGTTCACACACTCGGTTGCCCCGATCCGCATCCTGCGCACCAGCGGCTGGTGCACGTGCCCGAAGAGGGAGTAGCGGGGCCGGGTGCGGCGGATGGCGTCCAGCAGGGCCCGGCTGCCGCGCTCGAAGCGGCGCGCGACGGTGTCGTAGACGAGCTCGGGGACCTCGGGCGGGATGTGCGTGCACAGCACGTCGACCTCGCCCACGGCCTCGATCTTCGCCGCGTACTCCTCGTCGCTGATCTCGTACGGCGTCCGCATCGGCGTGCGCAGGCCGCCGCCCACGAAGCCGAAGACCCGGCCGCCGATCTCGACGCGCTGGCCGTCGAGGACGGTCGTGCCGGGGCCGGCGTACTCCTGCCACAGGGGCGGCATGTCGACGTTGCCGTAGGTGGCGTACGTCGGAGTGGGGAAGGCGGCGAACAGCTCCGCGTACTGCTTGCGGACCGCCTTCTCGATCACCGCGGCCCGGTCCGCGCCGATGCCGGCCCACAGCCGGGCCCCGAACTCCCGGGCCTCCTCGAAGCGCCGGGCGGTGCGCAGCGCGACGATGCGGTCGGCGTTCTCGACGCCGAACAGGTCGGGGAAGATGCCGCGCGAGTGGTCGGCGTAGTCGAGGAAGAGGACGAGGTCGCCCAGGCAGATCAGCGCGTCGGCGCCCTCGCCGGCTCTGGCCAGGTCACGGGCGTTGCCGTGCACGTCGCTGATGACGTGCACGCGTGTCCTTGTGTCTCCGGCTGGTGTGGGTGCCATGACGATCAAGCGTAAGCGTGTGCGACATACGTGAACAGTGGCGGTCCTACCTGCGGTTACTGGCCAGTGATTTAGTCCGTGGACTACTGTGCGCGAAGGAATACCCAACTGTGTGACGCAGCGAACATCTCGACGGGACCCCCTGTCGGAGACGCCATACCGGCGGGTAACGTCCGGGCAGTCCAGTCGTGCTCTGCATTTCAACAAGTGAATGCCCGAGCACCTGCCCGAGCCTTGGACCGCACCGTCGCAGCACACACCGTCGTGGCGCCGGCGCCCTATGAGGAGCAGCAGTCTTGCGCGAGTTCAGCCTTCCGGCCTTGTACGAGGTCCCCGCGGACGGGAACCTGACCGACATCGTCCGCAGAAACGCCGCGCAGCACCCGGACGTCGCCGTGATCGCCCGCAAGGTCGGCGGTACCTGGCAGGACGTCACGGCCACCGCCTTCCTCGCCGAGGTGCGCACGGCCGCGAAGGGCCTGGTCGCCGCCGGGGTCCAGCCGGGCGACCGGGTGGGCCTGATGTCCCGCACCCGGTACGAGTGGACGCTGCTGGACTTCGCGATCTGGAGCGCCGGCGCGGTGACCGTGCCGGTGTACGAGACCAGTTCGCCGGAGCAGGTGCAGTGGATCCTCGGCGACTCGGGCGCGACCGCCTGCCTGGTGGAGACGGAGGCCCACACGGCCGCCGTCGAGTCGGTGCGCGACCGGCTGCCGGCGCTCAAGCACGTGTGGCAGATCGAGGGCGGCGGCCTCGACGAGCTGGGCCGGCTCGGCCAGGACGTCACGGACGAGACGGTCGAGGAGCGCAGCTCGATCGCCAAGGCGGACGACCCGGCGACCATCGTCTACACCTCGGGCACCACCGGCCGCCCCAAGGGCTGTGTGCTGACCCACCGCAGCTTCTTCGCCGAGTGCGGCAACATCGTGGAGCGGCTGCGTCCGCTGTTCCGCACGGGCGAGTGCTCGGTGCTGCTCTTCCTGCCGCTCGCGCACGTCTTCGGCCGGCTGGTGCAGATCGCGCCGATGATGGCGCCGATCAAGCTCGGCTGCGTCCCGGACATCAAGAACCTCACCGACGAGCTGGCCGCGTTCCGCCCGACCCTGATCCTCGGTGTGCCGCGCGTCTTCGAGAAGGTGTACAACTCGGCGCGCGCCAAGGCGCAGGCCGACGGCAAGGGCAAGATCTTCGACAAGGCCGCCGACACGGCGATCGCCTACAGCAAGGCGCTGGACACCCCCTCGGGCCCGTCCCTGGGCCTGCGGATCAAGCACAAGACGTTCGACAAGCTCGTCTACAGCAAGCTCCGCGCGGTCCTCGGCGGCCGGGGCGAGTACGCCATCTCCGGCGGTGCCCCGCTGGGCGAGCGGCTCGGGCACTTCTTCCGCGGCATCGGCTTCACGGTCCTGGAGGGCTACGGCCTGACCGAGTCCTGCGCGGCCACCGCGTTCAACCCCTGGGACCGCCAGAAGATCGGCACGGTCGGCCAGCCGCTGCCCGGCTCGGTGGTCCGGATCGCCGACGACGGCGAGGTGCTGCTGCACGGCGAGCACCTGTTCAAGGAGTACTGGAACAACCCCGGCGCGACCGCCGAGGCGCTGGCCGACGGCTGGTTCCACACCGGTGACATCGGCACCCTCGACGAGGACGGCTACCTCAGGATCACCGGCCGCAAGAAGGAGATCATCGTCACCGCGGGCGGCAAGAACGTCGCCCCGGCCGTGATCGAGGACCGCATCCGGGCGCACGCCCTGGTCGCGGAGTGCATGGTGGTCGGCGACGGGCGGCCGTTCGTGGGCGCGCTGGTCACCATCGACGAGGAGTTCCTGGGCCGTTGGTGCTCCGACCACGGCAAGCCGGCGGGTTCCACCGCGGCGTCGCTGTGCGAGGACCCGGACCTGCTGGCCGCGATCCAGGCGGCGGTCGACGACGGCAACGCCGCGGTGTCGAAGGCGGAATCGGTGCGGAAGTTCCGCATTCTGTCCTCCCAGTTCACGGAGGAGTCGGGCCACCTGACGCCCTCGCTGAAGCTGAAGCGGAACGTGGTGGCGAAGGACTACGCGCACGAGATCGAGGCGATCTACGCGAAGTGACCCCCCAGGGGGTCGGCTAAGGCGCGGTGTCCTCGGCGAGGACCCGCGCCATCGTGCGTTCGGCGAGGGCCGTGATGGTCACGAAGGGGTTCACCCCGAGCGACCCGGGCACAAGGGAGCCGTCCGTGACGTACAGCCTGGAGTATCCCTTCACGCGGCCGTGGTCGTCGGTCGCCTTTCCCAGCACGCAGCCGCCCAGCGGGTGGTACGTGAAGTCGTCGGCGAAGACCTTGCTGCCGGAGCCGAACAGGTCGTACCGGTAGATCGTCGTGTTGGCCGCGTTGATCCGGTCGAACAGCTTCTTGGCCATGGCGACGGAGACCGCGCTGTGGGCGGCGGTCCAGCCGAGGCGCAGCTCACCCGAGCCGGTGTCGTAGGAGAACGACGCCCGCTCCGGGTTGCCGGTGATCGCCAGGTAGAGGCTCACCCAGTGTTCCAGGCCCGTCGGCAGCGGGGCGATCTCGGCGAACACGGGGTTCGCGGGGTTGGCCCAGTCGTCGATGCCCATGACCGGCATGGTCGACTGGTTCGCGCCGACCGTGTCCCAGAGGTGGTTGGCCCGGCCGAGCATCACGTTGCCGTTGGTGCCCCAGCCGGTGCCGATGCTCGCGGGGAGGTCGGGCAGGGTGCCCGTCTCCCGGGCGCGCAGCAGCAGTTCGGTGGTGCCGAGGCTGCCGCCGCCGAGGAAGAGGTACGTGCAGCCGTACTCCTTGGTCTCGACGACCCGGCCGGTGGCGTCGATCCGGTCCGCCGTCAGGACATAGGTGCCGTCCGGCGCCCTGCTGATCGCGCGCACCTTCTCCAGGGTGTGGAGGGTGACCTTGCCGGTGCCGAGGGCGGCGGCGAGGTAGGTCTTGTCGAGGCTGCGCTTGCCGTGGTTGTTGCCGTAGATGACCTCCCCGGCGAGCGCGGACTTGGGCGCGGTGCCGGCCGCCTCGCGCTGCATGTGGCCGAAGTCGTAGACGCTCGGCACGAAGGTGGTCCGCAGGCCGGCGTTCTCGGCGTGCTTGCGGGAGACACGGGTGAAGCGGTACCAGTCCGTCGACTCGAACCAGGCGGGGTCGACGGTGTTCACGCCGAGGGCGGCGCGGGCGCGCGGGAAGTACGTGCCGTACATCTCGTCGGCGTCGACGGTGGGGAACTGCGCGGCGAAGTACGCGCGGGGCGGGGTGACCGCCATGCTCCCGTTGACCAGGGAGCCGCCGCCGACGCCGCGGCCGACGTACACCGACATCTGGGCGAAGTGGACGCGGTCCAGGACACCCGGGTAGCGGCTGATGTCCCGGTTGACGACGTCCAGCCAGAGGAAGGTGCCGAGGGGGGCCTCGGTGCGGGTGCGGAACCACATGGAGCGCTGGTCGGGGGTGCGGGTGGAGCAGAAGACGTTGCCGTCGGGGCCGGGGGTGTTCCAGAGGCGGCCCATCTCCAGGACGAGGGTGCGGATGCCGGCCTGGGCGAGGCGGAGGGCGGCTACGGCGCCGCCGTAGCCGGAGCCGACGACGATGGCGGGGGCGGTGTCGACGGCGTCGGGCTGGGCGGCTCGGGCGCTTTCGAGGCCGATGCGGGTGAAGCCGAGGGTGGCTGCGGTCTGCAGGGCTGCCATGCCGAGGATTTGACGTCTTGTCAGCTGACGCGTCATCAGTTTTACTGTCATGCGCGCAGCATCGGCGGATTTTTGGGTTCCGCCTAGTGGGGTGGCACGTGTTCGCCGTCGGCGGGTGCGGGTTCGTTGTGGTTGGTCGCGCAGTTCCCCGCGCCCCTGAGGGGCGATTGCCCTAAAGCAGGTCTTTGAGGTTCTCCGCCAGCAGGTCCCAGCGCCACTTCTCCTCGACCCACTCCCTGCCTCGCTCCCCCATCCTGCGGCGCAGTTCGGCGTCGGCGAGGAGGGTGGTGATGCGGTCGGCGGCCTCTTCGGGGGAGCCGCCGCGCACCACCCAGCCCGTCTCGCCGTCCAGGACCGCGTCGGGGGCGCCGCCCGAGTCGCCGGCCACCACCGGCAGGCCCGTCGCGGAGGCCTCCAGGTAGACGATGCCGAGGCCCTCCACGTCGAGGCCGCCGCGGCGGGTGCGGCAGGGCATCGCGAAGACGTCGCCGGCGCCGTAGTGGGCGGGGAGCTCGGACCAGGGGACGGAACCGGTGAAGCGGACCGAGGCGGCCACCCCCGTCTCGTGGGCCAGCCGCCGCAGGTCCTTCTCGTACGGGCCGCCCCCGACGATCAGCAGCACGGTGTCCGGCTCGGCCGCGAGGATCCGGGGCATGGCCCGGATCAGTGTGTCCTGCCCCTTGCGGCGGACGAGCCGGGAGACGCAGACCACGACCGGGCGGTCCGTCAGGCCGAGGCGGGCCCGGATCTCGTCGCCGCCCGAGCCGGGGTGGAAGGTCTTCTCGTCGACGCCCGGCGGCAGCTGGACCATGCGCGCGGCCGCCTCGGGCGTCAGGGCGGTGGCGATCCGGGAGCGCGTGTACTCGCCGAGGTAGGTGATCGTGTCGGTGGCGTCCCCGATGCGGCGCAGCAGCTGCCGGGCGGCGGGCAGCTGCGCCCAGCCGGCCTCGTGGCCGTGCGTGGTGGCCACGAGCCGCTCGGCGCCCGCGGCGCGCAGGGCCGGTGCCATCAGGCCGAGGGGGGCCGCCGCCCCGAACCACACCGCCGTGCAGCCGTGCTCCCGCAGCAGCCCCACGGCCCGCCGGGTGGCGCCCGGGGTGGGCAGCAGCATGGTCGTGCGGTCCCGTACGACGGTGAAGGGCTGCTCGGCGTCGAAGGCGCGGGTCGCCTCGACGCCCTCCCGGCTCCGCTTCCAGGTCGACGCGTAGACGACCAGCTCCCGCGGGTCCAGCCGCAGCGCCATGTTGTGCAGGAACGCCTGGATGCCCCCGGGCCGGGGCGGGAAGTCGTTGGTCACGATCAGGGTCTTGCGCACGCCGCCGACCCTACCGAACCGCCCCTCGCGGCCCCGCGCGGCGGCACGTGTGGCACGCTCACAGCCTGCGGGCCCATCATGGCCCCATCAACACGGCACGCGAACAGGCAGGGATCACGTGAAGACGACGGGCGCGAGGCGGTCCCTGGCATGGCTCCCGGTGGTCTGGTGTCTCACGAGACTCGTGCTGCTGCTGTTCGTGCTGAAGGCGTACGTCTTCCCGGGCCCGGACGTCACCAGCGACGTGCACGTGATCTACCAGGGCTGGTACGGCGTCCTGCGCACCGGAACGTTCCCTCTGGAGGACGTCACCTGGCAGTACCCGCCCGCCGCCGCCCTGGCGATCCTCTCCCCCGGCCTGCTGCCCTTCCTGGAGTACGCGACCGCGTTCTTCGTGCTGGTCTGCGTCACCGACCTGGCCGTACTGGCCCTGCTGACGTACGCGGGACGCCGCCCGGGCCGGTCGCTGCGCGGCGCCTGGGTGTGGGTGATCGGCGTACCGCTCCTCGGGCCGACGGTGTACGCCCGCTACGACGTGATGGTCACGGCGGTGGCGGTGGCGGCGCTGCTCGCGGGCGCCCGGCACCCGAAGGCGATGGGTGCCCTGGCCGCCTTCGGCGCCCTGCTGAAGGTGTGGCCGGCGATGCTGCTGCTGGCCTGCCGCCGGCGCGCCGCCTGGGTGTCGGCCCTGGTGACCGGTGTCGCGGTGACGGGCGTGTTCGCCCTGTCGATGCCGGGTGCGTTCGCCTTCCTGACGTTCCAGCGCGACCGGGGCACCGAGGTGGAGTCGCTGGGCGCGCTGGTCTTCCACGTCGCCCGGCACTTCGGCTGGCAGGGCGAGGTGAAGCTGAACTACGGCTCGATCGAGTTCCTCGGGCCGTACGTGAACGAGGTGAGCACGGGCGCGCTGTTCCTGACGGGGGCGGCCTTCGGCTGGCTGGTGCTGTGGCGGCTGCTGGCCCGGCGCTTCGAGGAGCACACCCTGGCCGACGCGGCGTTCGTGGCGGTGCTGATGTTCACCACCACCAGCCGGGTGATCAGCCCGCAGTACATGGTGTGGCTGGTCGGGCTGGCGGCGGTGTGCCTGTACTTCCCGGGGAGCCGGATGCGGCTGCCGGTCGTCCTCGTCCTGGTGGCGTGCTTCGTGACGGTGCTGGAGTTCCCGCTGTACTTCGCCAACGTGGTGGCCAGCGACGGCCTCGGGATCACCCTATTGTTCCTGCGCAACGGCCTCCTCGTGGCCGCCACGCTCCTGGCCGCCCGCGCCCTGTGGCGTGCGACGGTGCCGCGCACCCTGCCCGCTGTGCCCGCTCAGCCCGTCCGCGCCGGCGAGACGCCCGTCTCCTCCTGAGCCGGGGCCCGCCGGAACAGCAGCCCCGCCGACGCGCACTGCACGGCCGCCGCGAGCGCCATCGCCAGACACACCCCGGGCAGCCCGAGCCCCGTCAGGGCATGGGCGAGTCCCAGCTGGACGGCCGTGCCGAGGACGGTCACCCGCAGCAGCGCCGAGGCTCGCCCGCTGCCCTCGAAGACCCCGCCGAGCGCGATGAGACAGCCCAGCAGCACCAGGTACGGCCCGACGCAGCGCAGGAACAGCACGCCCTCGGCCGCGACCGCGGGCCCGGCGCCGAAGGCGGCCATGATCCAGGGCGCGGTGAGGGCCAGGAGCACGGCCGCGGCGAGTCCGAGGGCGCCGGAGAGGAGCACGGCCTGCCGCCCGATCGCCCGCCGGGCGTCCCGGCCGGCGCCCCGCGTGTGCGCGGTGTGGATGGAGGCGGCCTGGCGGACCGCGTAGAAGGCCATGGTCGCCACGTACAGGGACTTGTAGGCGATGGCGTACGCGGCCACGGCCGTCACTCCGAGCCGTGCCACGACCGCGACCAGGACCAGCGCGCCCGTCTGCCGCACGGTGAAGTCGGCCGACATCGGCAGGCCGGTCGTCAGCGTCCGGCGCAGGGAGACGGCCAGGGACTCCCCCGGTGCCGTGCCGCGGGCCTCGCGCAGCAGTGCGTCGCGCCGGACCGCGACCAGTCCGGCGGCGAGCGCCACGCAGCGGGACAGCACCGTCGAGGCGGCGGCGCCCTGGACGCCGTGGAGGTGGATGAGGAGCGGGTCGAAGATCAGGATCAGGCCGTTGGACAGCAGGGCGAGGCGCATCGGGGTGCGGGTGTCGCCGGCCCCCTTGAGGATGCCGTCGACGAGCTGCTGCGCGAAGAAGACGGCCGTGCCGGGCATGGCGAGCGTGAAGTAGGCGACGGCGAGCGGGAGGGCGGCGCTGTCGGCCCCGCCCAGCACCAGCCGGGCCAGCGGCTCGCGCCCCAGCAGGCCGCAGACCACCACCACCGGTGTCACCAGCGCCCACAGCGCCCATCCGCCGCGCACGGCGGCCCGGACGGCGGCGGGATCGCGGGCGCCCCGGGCGTGCGCGACCAGCACGGTCGTGCCGGAGCCGAAGACCAGGGCGATGCCGAGCAGCACGTTCTCCGTGGTGGTCGCCACGGCCACGGCGGCCACGGCCGGGCTGCCCAGCCGGGCGACCCAGACGGTGTTGACGACCCCCGCGGCGACGGAGGCCAGGAGCGAGAAGTAGACGGGGCGGGCGAGCAGGACGAGCTGCTCGCGGTGGGCGTTCACGGTGGCTGTCCCCCCGAGTCACGGTGACCCCTCGAGACGAGCGGTGACCCTCGATACGAGCTACCTCGGTTCGAGGTAGCTCGTTAAGAGGTAGCATGCGGCGTACGCACCCGCAAGGAGGACCATGCTGGAGCTGTCGATCCTGGGCTTCCTGGCCGAGGAACCCCTGCACGGTTACGAGCTGAAGGAGCGCATCAAGGCGCTGACCGGCCATGTCCGGCCGGTGAGCGACGGCGCGCTCTACCCGGCGATCACGCGCCTGGTCGGAGCGGGCCTGCTCGACCAGCGCACCGAGCCGGGTGCGAGCGCGGCCCCGCGCCGGATCCTGGCCCTCACCGACGAGGGCCGCGCGGAGCTGCTTCAGCGGCTGCGCCACCCGAAGCAGACCGAGATCACCGACCAGGTCCGCTTCAACACGGTCCTCGCGTTCCTGCGCCACCTGCCCGACCGGCAGGAGCAGGCCGCGGTGCTGCGCCGCCGGCTGGACTTCCTGGAGACTCCGACGAGCTTCTTCTACGACTCCGGCAAGCCGGTCCGCGCCGAGGAGGCGGACGACCTGTTCCGCCAGGGCATGCTGCGGGTGGCCCGGGCGACGGGCGAGGCGGAGCGGGCCTGGCTGCGGGAGGCCATCGAGCTACTCGAACAGCCGAGCTGAGCTCGCGGGCGACCCGGCCCCGGAACCTCCGGGTCAGCGAAGCCGAACAACACCCTCCCGGTCAGCCCAGCTGGACCCGCAGGTACTCCCGCCACTCCGCCGTGAACGCCTCCGGCGTGGTCCCCAGCACCTCGCGCATCGCCTCCTCCACCGCCCCGGCCCGCTCCCGGTGCTCCCCGACGGCCCGGTAGAACGCGCGCAGCCGCGCCTCGCCCCAGCGGTCGGCGATCAGCCGGCAGGCCGTCCAGCCGCTCTCGTAGGCCCGGGCCAGACGGCTCGCGTCCCCGGTGAAGCCGAAGTCCTCGTCGTCCGGGAGCCCGGCCGGGATCCGCCCGGCGCTCACCGCCCGGGACAGCTCGGGCGCGGCCTCGGCGGGGGTGCGGCCGGCGGCGCGGTAGCCGACCCAGTCGGCGTAGCCCTCGGACAGCCACAGGGGCGTCGCGGGGGTGGTGGCGGCCCGGGTGGCCACATGGGTGGTCTCGTGGGTGAGGACGACCTGCTCGCCGAGGCCGCCGAGGAGGGCGAACGCTTCCGGGTTGACGATGATCCGGTCCGCCGGCGCCCGGGCCGGCGCACCCGTCTCGCCGGTGGTGACCGCCGCGATCCCGCGGTAGGAGGAGGCGGGCGAGCCGAGCAGCCCCGCCATCCCGTCCAGCGACCTCGGTACGAGCACGACGACGCGCCGGCTCCAGTCGGCGCCCCACGCGTCCGACACGGCGGGCACGGCCCGGTCGGCCAGGCCGGCGAAGTCGCGCAGCGACCGGCCGGACTGCCCGACGCCGAGGACGAGACTGTGGACGCCCCGGACGGCCTGCACCGTCCCCTGGTCCCAGAGTTGCTGGGCGGACTTCTTCGCGGGCCGGTCGGCGTCGACGGACCAGCGCCCCTCCGCGTCCCTGCTGAGCCGCAGGGTGCGCCCGGCGGTCACCGGCGCCCGGTCGTGTCCCGCGAGGCGGTAGCGCAGGTCGACGTCGGCGGTGGCCGTGTCGCCGGTGCGGTGCAGTCCGGTCACGCGGTACGACCAGCCGGACAGGGGCACCGCCCGCAGTGCGGCGAAATCGCCCCCGGGCCCGGTCCGTTCATAGGCCCGCTCGTCGTGGTCGAGGACCGCGGCGGCCCGCCGGTCCAGGAGCCGCTGGACGTCGGCCGTGGCGCTGTCGGTCGCGGACGGCCCGCCGCACCCCACCAGGGCGACGAGCAGCGACACGAGCGCCACCACCCCGGACCCCGACCTTCGACCAGCCACGTTCCCGATCGTACGGGGGCGGGAGCCGTGCCGGTCAGACCCTGGTGACCGACGAGACGGGCATCATCCCCACCGGGTCGTAGCGCACGGGCGCGCCGGGGTAGGGCGCGTGGATGACCTGCCCGTTGCCCATGTACATCCCGACGTGGCTGGCGTCGCCCCGGTAGACGACCAGGTCACCGGGGCGTGCCTCGGACAGCGGGATCTGCCGGCCGGCGTACCGCTGGGCCTGCGAGGTGCGCGGCAGGGCGACCCCGGCCTGCGCGTACGACCACTGCATCAGGCCCGAACAGTCGAAGCCGGTGGGCCCGTTGGCGCCCCAGACATAGGGCTTGCCGAGCGCACTGCGGGCGGCGGCGACGGCGGCGGCCCCGCGTCCGGAGGCGGCGGTGGCGCTCCCGAGGTCGGGCATGCCGGTGCGGCCGGAGCGGGAGGCGCGGTCGTAGGCGTCGCGCTCGTCGTCCGGCAGGGAGTCGAGCAGCCGCCGGGCCGCGGCGAGCTTCTGCTCCACGGTCTTCTTGTGGGCGGCCACGGCCTTGCGGCTCCTCTCCAGTTCGCGCAGCTTGCCGGCGGCTTCCTCGCGGTCCTGGGCGAGCTCGCGCATGGCGTCCTGGAGGTCCTTCAGCTCGCCGGCCTGGTGGGCGGTGACGCGGTCGAGGCGGGAGGCCTTGTCGAGGTAGTCGTCCGGGTCCTCGGAGAACAGCAGGGCGAGGGACGGGTCGATGCCGCCCGAGCGGTACTGTGCGCCGGCGAGCGAACCGAGCGAGTCCCGCATGGAGTTGATGCGCTGCTGCTGGCGGGCGATCCGGTCCCGGGCGGTACCGACCTCGGCACGCAGCTCGTCGGCGCGCTCGTCGGCCTCGTTGTACGCCTCGGTCGCCTTCTCGGCCTGCGCGTAGAGCCGGTCCACCTTGGCCCGGGTGTCGTCGTACGGTGCGGCGCCGGCCGGGACCGCGCCCAGGGCGGCGACGACGGACAGGAAGCCGGCCGCGACACTGGCGCCCCGGTCGAACCCGGACGGTGCAAGGCGGTGTTGGGACCCCACGGGAAGCCGCTCTCCTTCCGCTGGCGGACTTGGAACGCGGCAGACAGTAGCCCCGCGGCAGGGGGCAGCCAACGACCATCCGTGGGAACGCGGCACGACGCCCCGCCACTGACGCAGGTCACCGGCGGGGCGTGGGCTCACTCGGGGCTGGCGCGATTCGCCCGAACGGCGGACACGGCGTCCTGATCTTGGAGACGCCGGGGGGCCTGGGTCAGACCCGGACGCCGAACATGAAGGGGCCGCCGATGGTGTCCATCGACTCGTAGCGCACGACCGTGCCGGTGCGCGGGGCGTGGATGATCTGCCCGTTGCCGGCGTAGAGGCCGACGTGGTGCAGGTCGTTGAAGAAGAAGACCAGGTCGCCGACCTTGAGCTGGCTGACCGAGTAGATCTTGGTGCCGATCTGGGACTGCGCCTCGGAGGTGCGCGGGATCTGCACGCCGGCCGCCGCGTAGGCCCGGGAGGTGAGGCCGGAGCAGTCATAGGAGCTCATGCCGGTGGCGCCGTAGACGTAGGGCTTGCCGAGCTGGCTCTGGGCGAAGGCGAAGGCGGCGGCGGCCCGGCCCGAGCCGGGCGGGACGTCGGCGGTCAGGGCGTCGCGCTCGCTGGCCCGGCTGGCGCGGTTCTGCTCGGCGGCGAGTTCCGCCTTCTCGGCGGCGGTGAGGCTGTTGAGCAGCTTCTGCGCGGAGGCGAGCTTGCCCTGGACCTCCTTCTTCTTCTTGCCGAGTTCGGCGCGCGTGGAGGCGAGGTCCTTGAGCTTCTCGGAGGCCTCGGCGCGCTCCTGGGCGAGTTCGCGCTGCTTCTCCTGGACCTTCTTCAGGGCCTCGACCTGCTGGCTGCTCAACTGGTCGAGCGTGGAGGCCTTGTCGAGGTAGTCGTCCGGGTCCGAGGAGAGGAAGAGCTGGACCGAGGGGTCGATGGAGCCGGTGCGGTACTGCGACGCGGCGGCGAGGCCCAGGCTGTCGCGCAGCTCGTTGAGCTCCTCCTGGCCGCGGGCGACGTTGTCCTGGATGGTGGAGATCTCCTTCTGGAGCTTCTCCTGCTTCTCCTTGGCCCCGTTGTACTTCTCGGTGGCCTGCTCGGCCTCCTCGTAGAGCTTGTCGACCTTGGCCTTGACCTCGTCCTTGCTCGGCTTCTCGCTGGGGGCGGCGTTGGCGGCCTGCGAGCTGAAGGCGACGGCAGCGGCGGCGGCGGTGGTCAGCACGGTCACACGTGCGCGGCTCGGCTGCTTGGGACGACGGTGGGACGCCACGGGTGAAAAGCTCCTTCTGGCCCCTCCGCCGTCTCTCCCGATGAGTGATCACCCGAGCGGAGGTTCGGGGCCTGACCCTAGTGACCTTCCTGTGATCAGTTCAAATCCTCAGCTGAAAAATTGCGCCACGGCAGGCCATCTTTTCATCTGGATTCACAGGCGGTGAGACCCACTTGACTTAACGTGGCTCACAGGTCACACCAATTCGGGCATCAGGCCCGGACGTTACGCATGGGACGTACGCCCCCTAGGACCGCGAAAGGCGCTTGAGGAGCATCGCCGAGGCCACGGGGCGGGCGCCCGCGCGGGCCACTCCGTCGGCGACCTCGCGGTCGGTGGAGGCCACGATGACCGGGCGGCCCGGGGGTTCGGCGCGGACCAGCTGGCGGATGAGCTCGTCGGCGGTGACGCCCGGCTTGGAGAACAGCACGCGGACGCCGCGCGGGGGCGCGAGCAGCACCGGGGCGGCCAGTTCGGCCCCGTCGAAGACGCAGGTCACCTCGGCGCCGCTCTGCGCCGCCAGTTGGGAGAGCTGCCCGAGCAGCCTGAGGCGCTGCTTCTCCAGCGGCATCTGCGGATAGCCGGTCTTGGTGACGTTGTAGCCGTCGACGACGAGGTGGGCCTGCGGCAGCGCGAGCAGCTGGTCGAGGACCTGCGGGTCGTTCTCCGACAGGGCGCGGGCGGCGATGTCCTTCGGGCTCATCCGGCCCGGCTCGACGGCGTCGACGGTCTCGGCGGGCCGTACCGACACCGGCGGCAGGGCCAGTTCGCGGCGCAGCCCCTGGGTCGCGTCCAGCAGGGTGTCCAGCAGCAGCCGTACGCGCATGTCCTCGACGCTGCGGCCTTCGCGGGCGGCCCGGCGCGTGGCCTCCAGGGCGGCCTCGGTCTCACCCAGCCGGGCCTTGAGCCGCCGGCTCTCGCTCTCGGCGGCGGACACCTGGGCCTGTCCCTCGGCGCGGACGGCCTCGATCTCGCCGTGCGCCTTGCGCAGGGCGGCCTCGCCGCGCTTGACGTCGCTGAGGGCGGCGCGGAGCTTGCGGTGCAGCGACTCGGTTTCCTTCTTGGCCGATTCCAGCTCCGTGCGCAGCCGCTCGGTCTCGGCCCGGGTGTGGTCGCGGGCCCGCTCGAGCTCGGCGCGCAGCCGCTCCAGCTCGGCCCGGCTCTCCTCGTCGGCGCGTTCGGCGTCGGCCCGCTGGGCCTCCTCGCCGGCGGCGGTCACCAGCTTCACCCAGCCGGGCGGCCGCAGTACGTAGGCCGCGGCCGCCACGTCGAGCGGGTCCGCGGCCGGGGGCGGGGAGCCTGAGTCGAGGGCGCCGGTCAGTTCCGGCTGGGCCTCTCTGAGCTTCTCCCCGATGCGCTGCCGGAACAGCGGGTCGGTCTCCAGCGCCGCGGCCATGGCGTTGCCGGCGAATTTGGCCCGCCGGTTCGGGGCGAAGCGGGCGTACTGCCTGAGCTGGGCGGGCAGCTCGCCGACCGTCAGGGAGCCGAAGCCGTCGGAGACGATCTGCACGACCCTGCGGCGCACGCCGTCGGGCAGCGGACGGTCGAGCACCTCGGCGGCGCCGTCGCCCGGCCCCCCGCCTGTGGTCTCCACCATCCGTCACACCCCAATGCCTGTGCGGGGCCGGCTCCCGTCAGGAGCCGGCGCCCGGCCTGTCCACGAGTTCCACCTGGTCCACCGCGTTGCACCAGCGGCAGCGCACCGACTCGATGGTCTCACTGAGCACCTCGCGCTCCTCGACCTTCGGCTCTCCGGCCAGGTCCAGGTGGACGTACTCCACGACCTTCGACGAGCGGGTCACGTCGAACCGCGTGAGGTTGCCGCAGAGGGTGCAGCGCCACCGCGTCTCGGCGGTCGGCAGGGGAACCGTCATCGTGACCTGTTCTCTTTCCTTCTAGTGTCCGTGACGCCACCGGCTTCCCCGGTGCGTGTGGCTCGTAACCCTACGGCCTGGCGGGTCCCCGTGGCCCACGCGTCCACGGCGGCGAGGCGGTCTGTGCGGTTGCGTCCGGTTACGTCATGCTCTGTGTTCATGATCAGCAAGTGGAGTGCGTCGATCGTCCGGGCGGCCCGATCGGTCCGCGGGGCGTCGGCGCCGGTGACGTACTCACTGATCGCCCTGTGCTGCCTGCTCTTCCTGGCAGGGCCCGCCTCGGGCCTGAATCCCGCGTACGGCACGGGCGACGGCCTGCTCGCCGAGCAGCGGGCCTACTTCCGGCGCTGGGGCGTGATCCCCGCAGAACTGTTCGAGGGGTCGGCCGGATCGGCCCTGACCCCCGCGACGGCCCTCTTCGTCCACGGCAGCTGGGTGCACCTGCTCGGCAACATGCTCTTCCTCTACGTCTTCGGGGCGATGACCGAGGAACGGATGGGCCGGGTGCAGTTCACCCTGTTCTACGTCGGCTGCGGCTGCCTGGCCCTGCTGGGCTACGCCGTCGTCAACGCGGACTCCGAGCAGTCCCTGGTCGGCGCCTCGGGGGCGATCTCGGCGGTCCTCGGCGCGTTTCTCTACCTGTTCCCCCGGGCCCGGGTGACCAGTCTCCTGCCGTTCCTGTTCTTCCTGCCGGTGCGCTTCCCGGCGTGGATCGTCCTGCCGTTCTGGGCGGCGCTGCAGTGGCTGGCGGCGGGGCGGGCCTCGGACGGGCCGGGGGTGGCCTACCTCGCCCACCTGATCGGCTTCGGGCTCGGCTTCGGCTACGCATCGGTCCGCTACGGCCGCCCGACCAGCCCTACTAGAGTGAAGGCCGCCCCTGCTCCGGCCCCCGAGGGAGAGAACCAGCCGTGATCACCGCGATCGTCCTCATCAAGACCAGCGTGGACCGGATTCCCGAGATCGCGGAGTCGATCGCGGCGCTGGACAACGTCAGCGAGGTCTTCTCCGTGACCGGCACCTACGACCTGATCGCGATGGTCCGGGTGAAGCAGCACGAGGACCTGGCGGAGGTCATCCCGGGCCGGATCAGCAAGATCCCCGGCGTCGAGGGCACGGACACGCACGTGGCGTTCCGCACCTACTCGCAGCACGACCTGGAGGCGGCGTTCTCCATCGGGCTGGACAACTGACACCCGGTCCCGGGCGGAGAGGATGAAGAGTTCTTCATCCGGGCTTCATCCTGTTCCCCGCCTCGCGTCCACAGGATCGGGCCCATGGCTTTCTCCCGTCGGATGGCGGCCCTGTCCGCCGTCGTGCTGATCCCGCTGGGCATCGCCGCGACCAGCTACGCCCTCGCGGACCGCCCCGAGGCACCCCGGGTCCCGTCCCAGCAGGTGGAACTGGACCGCGGCACGCCCACGCCCACGCCCACCTCCACGCTCCGGCCCTCCGCGAGCACCTCGCCGTCCGGGTCCGGCCCGGGCGACGAGGTGGTGTCGCGGCCCCCGGTGACCGACAGCTCAGCGAGTGACGATGACGACGACCGCGGCCAGGGCAACTCGGACGACGGACCGGGCGACGACGACGGACCCGGATCCGACAACTGACTCCGGCCCGCGGCGGATCTCCGCCCGGGTCCGCATCCTGCTGTGGCTGCTGCTGGTGATGGCGGTGGCGCTCGCCTCGGTGGCCATGACGACCCGCTCGTTCCTGCTGCGGGACGTCGACAACCGGATCGACCGGCTGCTCACCCAGGAGACCGGCGAGTTCGCCAACTTCGAGGAGCGCGGCGGCGATCCGCAGACCGGCCGTCCGTTCACCGACGCGGACCGGCTGCTGACGGTCTTCCTCGAACGGCAGTACCCCGACGCGGACGAGGAGCTGATCGGCCTGGTCGGCGGGTCGGGCGGCGCCCCGCGGCAGATCCGCCAGCCGCACGACCTGCCCGTCGCCCTGCCCCTGCACAAGGATCCCGAGGCCAGGCGCCGCATCTTCGACTCACCCGAGCCCTCCGGAGTGCTGCGGCGGCCGCAGGGCGAGATCCGCTGGGCCAAGGTCACGGTGGGGCGGCCGGGGCAGGAGCCCGACTCCGCGTTCGTCGTCGCCTTCCACCCGGAGCGGGAGCAGGCGCGCGTGAACACCGTCTTCCGCACGCTCCTCGTCATCTCCGCGGTCGCCCTGCTGCTGACCACCGGCATCGCCTGGGCGGTCGCCGGGCGGATCCTCAAGCCGGTGCGGGTGGTGCGCACGGCGGCGGCGCAGCTCACCGAGCAGGACCTCACGCGCCGGATCCCGGTGCACGGCCACGACGACATAGCGGCCCTCGCCGAGACGTTCAACGGCATGCTCGACCGGCTGGAGCGGGCCTTCGCCGCGCAGCGCGAGTTCGTCGACGACGCCGGCCACGAGCTGCGCACGCCCATCACCATCGTGCGCGGCCACCTGGAACTGATGGGCGACGACCCGGCCGAACGCGAGGAGACCGTCCGGCTGGTCACCGACGAGCTGGACCGGATGAGCCGCATCGTCGAGGACCTGCTGCTGCTCGCCAAGGCCGTGCGCCCCGACTTCGTCACGCCCGAGCCGGTCCAGGTCGCCGAACTCACCGCCGACGTCTACGTCAAGGCCCGCACCCTGGGCGAGCGCGACTGGCGGCTCGACGGGGTCGCCGACCTGGAGGCCGAGCTGGATCCGCAGCGGATCACCCAGGCCATGGTGCAGCTCGCGCAGAACGCGGTGCAGCACACCGTGACCGGCCAGACCATCCGCATCGGCTCCCGCACCGACGGCCCCGACCTGGAGCTGTACGTCGCCGACTCCGGGCCGGGCGTGCAGCCCCAGGACCGCGAGGTGATCTTCGAGCGCTTCCGGCGCGGCACGGCCCGCCGCGGCGCCCGCGGCTCCGGCGCCGGACTCGGGCTGTCCATCGTCAAGGCGATCGCGGAGGGCCACCGGGGCCGGGTACGGCTCCATGACACGCCCGGGGGCGGCGCCACCTTCGCCCTCGTCCTGCACACGCACCGGGGACCGGAAGGGGACCTGACGTGAACCGCATCCTCATCGTCGAGGACGAGGAGCGCATCGCCGCCTTCGTGGAGAAGGGCCTGCGCTCCAACGGCTTCACCACGACCGTCGTCACCGACGGGGACGCGGGGTACGAGTACGCCCTGACCGGCGGCTTCGACCTCGTCGTCCTGGACATCGGGCTGCCCGGCCGGGACGGCTTCACCGTCCTGCGCGAGTTGCGCGAGGCGCGGGTGACGGTGCCGGTGATCGTGCTGACCGCGCGGGACTCCGTGCGGGACACCGTGGCCGGTCTTGAGGGCGGCGCCGACGACTGGATGACCAAGCCGTTCCGGTTCGAGGAGCTGCTCGCGCGGGTGCGGTTGCGGCTGCGCACGGCGGCGCGGGCGCCGGAGGTGACGGTGCTCAGGTCGGGCTCCCTGAGCCTCGATCTCCGCACGCGGCGGGCCCGGTCCGGGGAGCGCACGGTCGATCTGACGGCACGTGAGTTCGTGCTGCTGGAACTGTTCCTGCGGCACCCCGGGCAGGTGCTGTCCCGGGAGCAGATCCTGTCCCATGTGTGGGGGTACGACTTCGACCCGGGGTCCAACATCGTGGACGTGTACGTGCGGACGCTGCGGAAGAAGCTGGGGGCGGAGCGGGTGGAGACGGTGCGGGGGATGGGGTACCGGCTTCCCACCGGGTGAAGTTCCTTTCATGTCCGGCTCATCGACGGCTCACCCCCGGGATGAACCCTCGATGACGTGACATGGAACCCACGCGCTCTCACCGCCCTGTGCGTCGCGCTGTCGTTGTGCGCGCTGCTCGCCGTCCCCGTGAACTTCCCGGGGCTCGGCGGCGACGCCCGGTTCACTCTCGCCGTGTTCGCGCTCGCGACCTGCGCGTGGATCGGGACGTCGATCGACGACACCTACATCGCCCTGGGCGCCGGGCTCGCGCTCACCGTGACCGGGGTGATCAGCAGCGACACCCTGTTCGGGACGCTCGGTGACGCCACCGTCTGGCTGTTGATCTGCGCGTTCGTGCTGGCGGCCGCGGTCAGCCGGACCGGGCTCGCGGGCCGGGCGGCGGTGTTCCTGGTCAGCGGGGCACGCAGCGTGCGGCAGCTGGTGCATCTGACCACCGCGGCCCTGGTCGTCACGGCGTTCGCGGTGCCCGCCACCTCGGGCCGGGCCGCGCTCGCGCTGCCGGTGTTCCTCGCCCTGGCGAAGGTCCTCGCCGACCGGAAACGACTGGTCGTGATGCTGGCGTTGCTGTTCCCGACCGTGATCCTGCTGTCGGCGGTGGCGACCCTGATCGGCGCGGGCGCGCATCTGATCACCGTGTCGGTGCTGTGGGAGACGACCGGGCAGCACATCGGCTTCACCGAGTGGCTGCTGCTGGGGCTGCCGCTGGCCGTGGTCTCCTCGCATCTGGCCGCCGAGCTGGTCCTGCTGACGACGACCCGGCGGGCGGACCGCCAAGGGCCCGTCCGCATCACCCCCGAGCAGATCCAGGAGCACAGCGAGCAGCCGGTGACCGGCCCCTGGAGCCAGGCCGAGAAGCGCTGCGCCCTGCTCCTCGCCACGGTGGTGCTCCTGTGGTGCAGTGAGCCGCTGCACCGGGTCCCGCCGGCGCTGGTCGCGCTGATCGGCGCCGTCATCGCCTCCTCGCCCGCCCTCGGCACCGTGCGCCTGAAGGACGCGCTGAAGACCGTCCCCTGGTCGCTGCTGCTGTTCATGGCGGCGACGATGGCGATGGGCGTCGCGCTCGCCGACTCCGGAGCGGCGCGGTGGCTGGTCTCCGGGCTGCCGGCGAACGAGTCCCCGGTGGTGTTCCTGGCGATCGTGATCGCCGTCAGCACGGCGGCCCATCTGGTCCTGCAGTCCCGCTCGGCCCGTTCCTCGGTCCTGGTGCCGCTGGTCGTGGCCGCCGCCGTCGGCGTCGGGGTCAACCCGGTCGCCGCCGCGCTCGCCTCCACCGCCGCCGCGGGCTTCTGCCACACCCTGCCCGCCTCGGCGAAGCCGGTCACGCTCTTCGCGCAGCTCCCCGGCACCCCCACCTACACCCCGCGCGACCTGCTGCGGCTGTCCGCCTTCCTGGCGCCGACGACCGCCGCCCTCGTCCTGCTCTTCGCCGTCGCGGTGTGGCCGCTGCTCGGCGTCTCCGTCACCCGTTAAGGAGCCCTCCATGCTGACCCGTGTCGTCGTAGCCCCCAGCGGCTTCAAGGAGTCCCTGTCGGCCGAGGCCGCCGCCGACGCCATCGCGGCCGGTGTGCGCCGTGTCCTGCCCGACGCCGAGCTGGACCTCGTCCCGCTGGTGGACGGCGGCGAGGGCACGGCCCTGGCCCTGGCCGCCGCCACCGGCGGCAGGATCGTCACCGTGCCCGCGACCGGACCGGTCGGGGAGACCATCGCCGCCCACTTCGCCCTCCTGGGCGACGGGGACACCGCCGTGGTGGAGATGGCGGCGGTCGCCGGCCTCTCCCTCGTCCCGCGCGACCTGCGCGACCCGGGCGCCACCACCACGTACGGTGTCGGCGAACTGCTCCGTTCCGCGCTCGACTCCGGCGTACGGCGGATCCTCGTCGGCTGCGGCGACTCTGGCACCTCGGACGGGGGCGCGGGCGCGCTCCAGGCGCTGGGCGCCCGCCTCCTGGACGAGAACGGCCAGGAACTCCCGCCCGGCGGCCGGGAGTTGATTCGCCTGCACCGCATCGACGCGAGGGGCCTGGACCCCCGCCTGGCGGACGTGGAACTGCTCGTCGCCTGCAACCCCTACAACGTGCTGTGCGGCGAACGCGGTGTGGCCCGGGTCTTCGGACCGCAGAAGGGCGCGACGCCCGCGCAGGTGGAGGAGTTGTCGGCCGCTCTGGAGAACTGGGCCTTCGTCCTCACCCGGGACGTCGCCGTCCCGGACACCAACCTCCGGTACGGCCCCGGAACCGGAGCCTCCGGCGGCCTGGGAGCCGGCCTCGCAGCCCTCGGCGCCCGCCTCCTGCCCCGCTTCGACGTGCTGCTGGACCACCTCGACCTGGACGCCCGCCTGGCCCGCGCCGACCTGGTCGTCACCGCCGAGGGCGCCCTGGACCACCAGACGCCCCGGGGCAAGGTCCCGGCCGAGGTGGCCCGCCGGGCCAAGCTCCACGGCCGTCCGGTCCTGGCCCTGGCGGGCACACTCGGCGAGGGCGCGCACGAGGTGCCCGGCGTGGACGCCTGCCACGGCATCCTGCCGGCCCCCATGGAGCTGGCCGAGGCGCTGCTCCGGGCGAGCGAACTGCTCACCGACGCCACCGAACGGGCCCTGCGGATGATCGTCCTGGGCGCCCGGCTACCGCTCGCTGCCGACCGGGCTGTTCACGCGGAGGTGTCCGGCACGCAACGGCCGTCCTCCGTGCGGTAGTTCCACTTGGCCCCGTCCGTCACCAGCTCCCGCACGGCCCGCACGAACCGCTCGACATGCTCGTCCGGCGTACCGGCGCCGAAGCTCACCCGGATGGCGTTGAGGGACTTCTCCCCCGGCGCGGCCTCGGGCGCCCCGCACTCGCCCTGCGTCTGCGGGTCGCTGCCGAGCAGCGTGCGCACCAGCGGGTGGGCGCAGAACAGCCCGTCCCGGACTCCGATGCCGTACTCGGCGGAGAGCGCGGCGGCGAAGTGGGAGCTGTTCCAGCCGTCGACGACGAAGGAGATCACGCCGACGCGCGGGGCGTCGTCCCCGAAGAGGGAGAGGACCCGCACCTGAGGCACCTCGGCGAGTCCCGCGCGCACCTTCTCGACCAGGTACTGCTCGCGGGCGACCAGGGTGTCGAAGCCCGCCTCGGTGAGGGCCTTGCAGGCGGAGGCGATGGAGTAGGCGCCGATGACGTTCGGGGAACCGGCCTCGTGGCGGGCGGCGCTGTCGTGCCACTCCACGTCCACTCCCCCGTCCGTGCGGCGCGAGACCTTCCGGGAGGCGCCGCCGCCCGCGAGGTACGGCTCGGCCTCGCGCAGCCAGTCGGACCGTCCGGCCAGGACGCCGGAGCCGAAGGGCGCGTACAGCTTGTGCCCGGAGAAGGCGACCCAGTCGACGTCGAGGTCCCGGACGGAGACCGGGTGGTGCGGGGCCAGCTGGGCGGCGTCCAGCACGATCCGGGCGCCGTGGGCGTGGGCGGCCGTCGCGAGCTCCCGTACGGGCCACAGCTCGCCGGTGACGTTCGAGGCGCCGGTGACGCAGACCAGGGCCGGGCCGTAGGGCTCCCGGTCGGCGAGGGCGCGCTCCAGGGTCTCGACGGCCTCGCGGTGACTCCTCGGGGCGTCGAGGTACGTGACACGGGCGTCGCGCCAGGGCAGCAGGGAGGCGTGGTGCTCGGTCTCGAACACGAAGACCTGGCAGTCGTCCGGCAGGGCGGCGGCGAGGAGGTTGAGGGAGTCGGTGGTGGAGCGGGTGAACACCACCTGGTCGTCCGCGCGGCAGTCGAGGAACTCGGCGACGGTCCGGCGGGCGTTCTCGAACAGGTCCGTCGACAGCTGGGAGAGGTACCCGGCGCCGCGGTGGACGCTGCCGTAGTACGGCGCGTAGGCGGCGACGTCGTCCCAGACCCGCTGGAGGGCCGGGGCGCTGGCGGCGTAGTCGAGCGCGGCGTAGGTGACCTCGCCGCCGATGACGAGCGGCACGGTGACATCCCGCCCCAGAACGGGCAGCGGGGCACAAACGGACTGGTCTGCGGCAACGGTGGAGACGGACATGGGTGAACTCCCGTGAGATCAGGTGAATCCGCCCGCGAGCCCAGAGGGCTGCCAGCGGGGGTGAAAGGAAGAAGGGATGCGGAGGCGGGGCTCTGCGGCCCTATCGCATTCGCTGACTCACGGAGAACTCCTCGACGACCAGGACCCCTGGTATGGCGAGGGGTCCGCGCTTGCCACAGACCTCGCTGCCTGCGGCCTGGTCTTCACCCGGGGCACCCCGCCACGGACGGAGGGTTGCCGGACAGTCGGCCGGGGCCTCATGACTGTCACTCATGACCTGGACAGGAACGTACGCGAAAAGATCGGCGCCCCGCAACCCGAGTCCGGATCGCGGGACGCCGTACGTCGTGCCCGTCTACTGGTTGCTGGCGGCCACCCACCGCTCCAGGGTCCGCTTGGCGGCCCCGGAGTCGATCGACTCGGCCGCCTTCGCCATGCCCGCGCCGATCTGCTCGGCCAGCGTCCCCGGGCCCGGCTCCAGCGCCACCAGCGCCGCCGCCGAGTTCAGCAGCACGGCGTCCCGGACCGGGCCCCTCTCGCCGTCCAGCAGCCGGCGGGCGACCTCGGCGTTGTAGGAGGCGTCCGCGCCCCGCAGCGCCTCGACCGGGACCAGCTCGATGCCGACCTCGCGCGGGTCGAAGGCCTCCTCGGTGACCTTGCCGTCCCGGACGACCCAGACCCGCGACGTGGCCGTGGTGGTCAGCTCGTCGAGGCCGTCGTCGCCGCGGAAGACCAGGGACGAGTGGCCGCGCTCGGCGAAGACGCCGGCGACGATCGGCGCCATGCGCGGGTCGGCCACACCGACGGCCTGGGCTCTCACCTTCGCGGGGTTGGTCAGCGGACCGAGGACGTTGAAGATCGTCCGGATGCCCAACTGGCCACGGGCCGCGCCCGCGTACCGCATCGACGGGTGGAACTTCGCCGCGAAGCAGAAGGTGATCCCGGCCTCCTCCGCGACCCCGGCCACCCGGTGCGTCGGCAGCTCCAGGTTGACGCCGAGCTTCTCCAGGACATCCGAGGCGCCGGAGGCCGAGGACGCGGCGCGGTTGCCGTGCTTGACGACCTTCGCGCCCGTGCCGGCGACGACGATCGCCGACATCGTGGAGATGTTGACGGTCTTCGCGCCGTCGCCGCCCGTGCCGACGATGTCGACCGCCGGGCCCGGCACCTCGATGACGTTGGCGTGCTCGTACATCGCCCGGACGAACCCGGCGATCTCCTCGACCGTCTCGCCCTTGGCGCGCAGCGCCACCACGAACCCGGCGATCTGCGCGTCCGTCGCCTCTCCGCGCATGATCAGGTCCATCGCCCAGGCGGTGTCGTCGGCGGTCAGGTCCCGGCCTTCCAGCAGGCCGTTCAACAGCAGGGGCCAGGAGCGGCCCGCCGCGGTGTCGCCTCCAGCGGGGGTCACAGCGCTCATAAGCCGCTCCAGGATCAGGCGTCCCGCACTACGGGACGAGAGTCTCAACGAGGTCCACCCTATCCAGCCCCGGGGCACGACGAGGGGCCCCGTCCGGTGTTCGGACGGGGCCCCTCGCGTGGCGTGGCGACGCAGTGATCAGTGGTGGCCGTGGCCGCTCGTGATCTCCCGGTACTCCTCGGCGGTCGGCTTCGGAATCTGGGCGCCCTCGCCGTAGTAGGCGTCGCTGAGCTTGGCGCGCAGCTTCTCGGAGCCCTTCAGCTTGCGCTCGACACCGTTCTCGTCGACCGTCGGGCCGAGTTCGACCGGCTGGTACTGCTCGTGCGCCGTGAGCGTGTACATCTGCTCCTGGCTGAGCGGCTCGTGCACCTCGATGAACTCACCGTGCGGCAGGCGCTTGATGATGCCCGACTCGCGGCCGTGCAGCACCTTCTCCTTGTCCCGGCGCTGCAGGCCGAGGCAGATCCGCTTGGTGACGATGAAGGCGATGACCGGGCCGACGAAGAAGCCGATCCGGACGAACCAGGTGACCGCGTTGATCGACAGGTGGAAGTGCGTGGCGACGATGTCGTTGCCACCACCGATCAGCATGATCATGTAGCCGGTGACCCAGGCGACACCGAAGGCGGTGCGCGTCGGGGCGTTGCGCGGCCGGTCCAGGATGTGGTGCTCGCGCTTGTCCCCGGTGACCCAGGACTCGATGAACGGGTACAGGGCGATGATCGCGAGGAACAGGCCGAAGAGCACCAGCGGGATGAACACGCCCAGGACGAGCGTGTGGCCCCAGAAGTTGATCTCCCAGCCGGGCATGGCGCGGACCAGACCCTCGGCGAAGCCCATGTACCAGTCGGGCTGGGCACCGGTCGACACCTGGTCGGGCCGGTAGGGGCCGAGGACCCAGATCGGGTTGACGGTCGCGATGCCGGCGAGGGCCGCGATGACACCGAAGACCAGGAAGAAGAAGCCTCCGGCCTTGGCCATGTAGACCGGCAGCAGCGGCATGCCGACGACGTTCTTGTTGGTGCGGCCGGGACCCGCGAACTGCGTGTGCTTGTGGTAGAAGACCAGGATCAGGTGGCCGACCACGAGCCCGAGCATGATGCCCGGCAGCAGCAGGATGTGGATCGAGTAGAACCGGGCGACGAAGTCGGTGCCCGGGAACTCCCCGCCGAACAGGAACATCGAGATGTACGTGCCGACGATCGGCACGGACAGGATGGCGCCCTGGGTGAAGCGGACACCGGTGCCGGAGAGCAGGTCGTCCGGGAGGGAGTAGCCGGTGAAGCCGGTGAACATGCCCAGGACGAACAGCAGGAAGCCGAACAGCCAGTTGATCTCGCGCGGCTTGCGGAACGCGCCCGTGAAGAAGACGCGCATCATGTGCACGAACATGCCGGCGAGGAAGATGATCGCCGCCCAGTGGTGGATCTGCCGGATGAGCAGACCACCGCGCACGTCGAAGCTGATGTCCAGCGTGGAGGCGAACGCCTCCGACATCAGCTGCCCCTGGAGCGGGACGTAACTGCCGTGGTACTCCACCTCGTTCATCGACGGGTGGAAGAACAGCGTCAGGTACACACCCGTCAGGATGATGATGATGAAGCTGTAGAGGCAGATCTCACCCAGCATGAAGGACCAGTGGTCCGGGAAGATCTTGCGCATGTTGGCCTTGGCCAGGGAGTAGATCCCCAGGCGGCCGTCGGCCCAGTCGGCGACCCGCTCTCCGGCGGGCGCCTTGCGGCGTGTCTGTGCAGTGCTCATCCGCGCTCCCAGAAAGCAGGGCCGACGGGCTCGTCGAAGTCGCCGAGCGCCTGAAGATAGCCCTCGTCGTTCACGCCGATGCGGAGCTGCGGCAGGGCGTGACCGGCGGGACCGAAGATCACTCGGGCACCGTCGGAGAGGTCGAAGGTGGACTGGTGGCAGGGGCAGAGCACGTGGTGCGTCTGCTGCTCGTACAGGGAGATCGGGCAACCGACGTGGGTGCAGATCTTCGAGTACGCGACGATGCCCTCGTGCGACCACTCGAGTTCGCGCTTGTCCTTGATGTTCTCCGGCTGGATCCGGACGATCATCAGGGCGGCCTTGGCGATCTCGTTCTGGAACTCGTGGTCGTGCTCCTCCAGGCCCTCGGGCTTGGCGAAGGTCAGCGAACCGACCGCGACATCCGAGGGGCGCAGCGGCTGGTTCGTGTTCATGTTCACGAGCAGCTTGCCCTTGGACCACAGCGTGTGGCGGAGCTTGGTGCCGGGCAGCGGGCCGAGGTCGCGCAGCAGCACGACGCCGGAGAGCGGCACCAGCGTGAGCGCGCCGAGCATGGTGTTGCGGATCAGCTTGCGGCGGCCGAGCGCCGACTCCTTGGCGCCCTGCTTGAAGTCCGCGAAGACCTTCTCGCGGACCTCGGGCTCCGCCTCGATCGGGTGCCGCTCGTCGGCGATCTCCACGTCCGACATCAGGGTGCGCGCCCAGTGGACGGCGCCCGCGCCGATGCAGAACAGCGCGATGCCGAGCGTCATGCCCAGCGCGAAGTTCAGGGCGCTGATGTGGCCGAGCGGGAAGATGTAGACCGACTTGTCGACCGGGATCGCCACGAACGCGGCGATGAAGGCGATGGTGGCCAGCATCGACACCGTGAACATCAGGGCGACCGAGCGCTCGGACCGCTTGGCGGCCCGCTCGTCGACGTCCTGGATCCGGTGCTCGTGGGGCGGCAGGCCCGGGTCGGCGAACGGGTGCTTGTCGTCCGCGACGCTCACCGCGCCGTGCCCGTGCTCGTCATGCCCTGCGGACTGCGCGGCAGGCAGGTTCTCTTCTGGAATGTCTTGGCTACTCATGACTTCTTGGCCTTTGCGGTCCGGGCGGCGACCCACACGGCGACGGCGATCAGCCCGCCGAGACCGAAGACCCAGCCGAACAGGCCTTCACTGACCGGTCCGAGACCGCCCAGCTCGAGGCCGCCGGGGCTCTCGGTCTTCTCGCTGTTGACCGCGTCGAGGTACGCGATGATGTCCTTCTTGTTCTTCTCCGACAGCGTGGTGTCGGGGAAGGACGGCATGTTCTGCGGGCCGGTCTGCATGGCCTCGTAGATGTGCTTCTCGGAGACGCCCTCCAGGCTCGGCGCGTACTTGCCGTGCGTCAGGGCGCCACCCTTGCCCGTGAAGTTGTGGCACTGCGCGCAGTTGGTGCGGAACAGCTCACCGCCCTTGGCGATGTCCGCGCCCTCGGGGCTGTACTGGTCCTTCGTCGGGATGGACGGACCGGCACCCAGCGAGGCGATGTACGCCGCGAGCTGGTCGATCTCGGCCTGGGTGTAGATGTTCTTCTTCTTCGGGACCTGCGGGCCCTGCGAGGTGGCGGCCGGCATACGGCCCGTGCCCACCTGGAAGTCGACGGACGCGGCGCCCACGCCCACCAGGCTCGGCCCGTCGGAGGTGCCCTGACCGCCGGTGCCGTGGCAACTGGCGCAGCCGACCGAGTAGAGCTTCTTGCCCTCCTCGATGGCGAGGGACTGGGCGGTTGTGTCGGCCTCGGCCTTGCTCGTGGGCGCGAACACGGCGTACAGCCCCCCGCTGAAGCACAGCGCGAGGAGTAGGACGACGAGCGCCGCCATCGGATGGCGTCGTCGTGCGGAGAGCTTTTTCACGGATTACCCCGGTGTCAGGATCTTCTGCGTCGATGCTTCTGGGATGCGCGCTTCGTCGAGCACGCGCGGATGCTGGCCCTGCTACTTGATCATGTAGATCGTGGCGAAGAGGCCGATCCAGACGACATCGACGAAGTGCCAGTAGTAGGACACGACGATCGCGGCGGTCGCCTGCTCGTGGGTGAACCTCCGGGCCGCGTATGTCCGGCCCAGGACCAGCAGGAAGGCGATGAGACCGCCCGTCACGTGCAGGCCGTGGAAGCCGGTGGTCAGGTAGAAGACCGAGCCGTACGGGTCGGACGAGAGCGACAGGCCCTCGTGCTTGACCAGCTCGGTGTACTCGAAGACCTGACCGCCGATGAAGATCGCACCCATGATGAAGGTGACGATGAACCACATCCGGAGCTTCTTCACGTCACCGCGCTCGGCGGCGAAGACGCCGAGCTGGCAGGTGAGGGAGGAGAGCACCAGGATCGTGGTGTTCGTCGCCGAGAACGGGAAGTTCAGGGCGTCGGCCTTCTCATGCCAGAAGTCAGGACCGGTCACCGATCGCAGGGTGAAGTACATCGCGAAGAGGGCCGCGAAGAACATCAGCTCGGAACTCAACCAGATGATGGTTCCGACGCTGGTGAGGTTCGGCCGGTTGACCGACGGGTGCGCGTGCCCGGTTTCTACTGTCGTTGCTGTCGCCACGACCGACATTATGTCGGTCGCTTATCCCGCCCTCACTCCGGGGGGTGCCGTTCGGAGTGTCTTCGCCGGTCGTACCGCTGTTGACGTGGTGTTCAAGGGAGTAGCATCCGGCCCAACGGGCCTGTCCTTACGACGCTGACGTCACGGAGGAACAATGCAGCCGACCGCCACGGTGCTGGTCTACAGCGACGACTCCAACACCCGCGAGCAGGTGCGGCTCGCCACGGGACGGCGGCCGGCGCCGGACGTTCCCGTGGTGGAGTTCGTGGAGTGTGCGACTCCGGGGGCGGTGGTCAAGGAGCTGGACCGGGGTGGGATCGACGTCTGTGTGCTGGACGGCGAGGCCGTGCCGATGGGAGGCATGGGGGTCTGCCGGCAGATCAAGGACGAGGTGTTCGACTGTCCGCCGGTGCTGCTGCTGATCGGGCGGCCGCAGGACGCGTGGCTGGCGACGTGGAGCCGGGCGGAGGCGGCGGTGACGTTGCCGGTGGAGCCGGTGGAGTTCGCCGCCGCGCTGGCGTCCCTGTTGCGGGAGAAGGCGGCTTTGAACGCCTAGAAGCCCGGGACGTCCGGTTGTGTGGCGACCTGCGGGTGCGTGGGGGTTGTTCGCGCCCACGCGGCGGAGCCGCATATCCGATACAGCCCCGCGCCCCTTGGGTCAGACGCTCTGAGGGCGTAGACGGGCCCTGTCCGCCGGGGTGGGGCCCTCGGGGGTGCCGCCGATGAGGGCGCTGCCGGTGCGCCACTTCGACCAGTCGAGGTTCCAGTCGCCGTAGCCGTTGCCGAAGGGCGCCATCGTGTCGCCGGCGGAGTTGATGACCTTGACGATGTCGCCCTCGCGGACGTTCTCGTAGAACCACGCGGCGTTCGCGGTGCTCATGCCGGTGCAGCCGTGGCTGACGTTGGCGTAGCCCTGGGAGCCGACGGACCAGGGGGCGGCGTGGACGTACTCGCCGCTGTTGGTGACGCGGACCGAGTGGTGCACGATCAGGTCGTAGAAGTCCGAGGCGCCGATGCTGGCGCTGGTCATGCGGACGGTGCCCTCCTTGGCCAGGATGACCTTGACGCCGTTGCGCGTGTCGTAGCCGGGCATGCCCGTGGTGACCGGTATCTGGCGGACGATCTCGTCGTTCTTGTAGACGGTCATCTGGTGGGCGGCGGCGTCCGTGACGGCGATGACCTTGTCGGCCGTGGTGATGGTCAGCGGCTTGGCCTTGCCGCCCCACATGCGGTCGCCGATCTTGATGCCCTGCAGGTTGCTGCGGACCTGGATGGTGGCCTGCGTGGGCCAGTACTCCTTGGGGCGGTAGTGGAGCTTCTTGTCGTCCACCCAGTGCCAGGCGCCGTCCGTGGCGGGCGTGGAGGAGACCTTGAGGGCGCGTTCGACGACGGCCCGCTGGGCCCGGTCCTGGACCGGCTGGCTCAGCTCGGCCGTGATGGGCTGGCCGACGCCGTAGGTGCCCTTCTTGGGGCCGAAGGTGACGTCCAGGCGCTTCTTGGTGGCGGGCTTGCCGGTGTCGAAGGTGAGGACCTTGCGGCCGGGTGCGCCGTCCTCGTCCTCGGTGCTCACGCGGACCGTGTAGCTGGCGTTGGCGGCGAGCGGTGAGGTGCTGTGCCAGCGGCCTCCGTCGGCGGCGAGTTCGCCGGCCACGTGGCGTCCGGAGGCGTCGTAGGCCGTGACGTCCGTGATGCGCCCGTCGGAGTCCTCGGCGACCACTTCCAGGGGCTTGTCCGGGTCGGCCTTCTTGCGGCCCTCGGTGGGGGCGTTGAAGGAGATCTGGTCCGCCGCGTCGTAGGGGCGGGCGGAGAGCGGGTTGCCGTCCGAGCCGCAGGCGGTGACGCCCGCGCAGAGGGCTATCACCAGCAGTGTGCAGCTGACGGCGGTGCGGGGGCGGGAGATCGCTGTGAGGCTCATGACCTCACGCTAGGAAGCCGCGTCAATGGCGGCACGCCGGGAGACTCGTACGAGTGACAAAGATTGCGGCACAAGCAGGGCCCGGACCCTCCCCACGGAGTGTCCGGGCCCTTGATGCGCTCGGCGTGTGTTACTGGGTGCGGTTCTCACCGCGGTAGTACTCGAAGACCCAGCCCCAGATGCCGATCAGGATGATCGGCAGCGAGAAGTACATCAGCCACCAGCCGATGGCGACGGCCAGGAAGGCCAGGGCGCCACCGATGGCCAGGGAGAGCGGCTGCCAGCTGTGCGGGCTGAAGAACCCGACCTCGCCGGCGTCGTCCGCGACGTCCGCCTCCTTGTTGTCCTGTGCGCCGACGTCCACCCGCTTGGCCGTGAAGCCGAGGTAGAAGCCGATCATGATGCACAGGCCGAAGGCCAGGAAGAGGGCCGTGGTACCGGCCGGCTCCTTCGACCACACGCCATAGACGACCGCCATGACGAGCACGAAGGCGCTCAGCCACATGAACATCTTGCCCTGGATCTTCACTTGCCGGCCTCCTTGCCGCCAGCCAGAGCCTTGTCGCCGTGGCCCACGTTCTCGAGCTGGTCGAGGGCGGCGATCTCCGGGTGGTGCAGGTCGAACGCCGGGGATTCACTGCGGATCCGCGGCATGGTGATGAAGTTGTGCCGCGGCGGCGGGCAGGAGGTGGCCCACTCCAGGGAGCGGCCGTAGCCCCACGGGTCGTCGACGCCGACCGGCTTGCCGTACTTGGCCGTCTTCCAGACGTTGTAGAAGAACGGCAGGATCGACATGCCGAGCAGGAACGAGCTGATCGTCGAGATCGTGTTCAGCGCGGTGAAGCCGTCGGCCGCCAGGTAGTCGGCGTAACGGCGCGGCATGCCCTCGGCGCCCAGCCAGTGCTGGACGAGGAACGTGCCGTGGAAGCCGATGAACAGCGTCCAGAAGGTGATCTTGCCGAGGCGCTCGTCGAGCATCTTGCCGGTCCACTTCGGCCACCAGAAGTGGAAGCCGGAGAACATCGCGAAGACCACGGTGCCGAAGACGACGTAGTGGAAGTGGGCCACCACGAAGTACGAGTCGGAGACGTGGAAGTCCATCGGCGGCGAGGCCAGGATGACACCGGTCAGACCACCGAAGGTGAAGGTGATCAGGAAGCCGGTCGCCCAGAGCATCGGCGTCTCGAAGGACAGCGAGCCCTTCCACATCGTGCCGATCCAGTTGAAGAACTTCACACCGGTCGGGACCGCGATGAGGAACGTCATGAAGGAGAAGAACGGCAGCAGCACACCGCCGGTGACGTACATGTGGTGCGCCCACACCGTCACGGACAGACCCGCGATCGCGATGGTCGCGCCGATCAGACCCGTGTAACCGAACATCGGCTTGCGGGAGAAGACCGGGATGACCTCACTGATGATGCCGAAGAACGGCAGGGCGATGATGTACACCTCTGGATGGCCGAAGAACCAGAAGAGGTGTTGCCACAGCAACGCGCCGCCGTTGGCGGAGTCGAAGACGTGGGCGCCGAACTTGCGGTCCGCCTCCAGGGCGAACAGGGCCGCGGCCAGGACCGGGAAGGCCAGCAGGACCAGCACACCGGTCAGCAGCACGTTCCAGGTGAAGATCGGCATGCGGAACATCGTCATGCCCGGGGCGCGCATGCAGATGATCGTGGTGATGAAGTTGACCGAGCCGAGGATGGTGCCGAAGCCGGAGAAGGCCAGACCCATGATCCACATGTCGGCGCCGATGCCCGGCGAGCGGACCGCGTCCGAGAGCGGGCTGTAGGCGAACCAGCCGAAGTCGGCCGCGCCCTGCGGGGTGAGGAAGCCGCCCACCGCGATGAGCGAGCCGAACAGGTACAGCCAGTAGGCGAACATGTTCAGCCGCGGGAACGCCACGTCCGGCGCGCCGATCTGCAGCGGCATGATCCAGTTCGCGAAGCCCGCGAACAGCGGCGTCGCGAACATCAGCAGCATGATCGTGCCGTGCATCGTGAACGCCTGGTTGAACTGCTCGTTCGACATGATCTGCAGACCAGGCCGGGCGAGCTCGGCGCGCATGAACAGCGCCATCACGCCACCGATGACGAAGAACGCGAACGACGTCGCCAGGTACAGCGTGCCGATCGTCTTGTGGTCCGTCGTCGTCAGCCACTTGACCACGACACTGCCGCGGTTCTGGCGCCGGACCGGCAGCTCGTCCTGGTAGTGGGACCCTGCCGCCGCGGCACCCTGGGGTTCGTTGAGGATGCTCACAGGTTGTTCGTCTCCCGGTTCTTCTCGTGGCTCGTCTGCGCGATGCCGGCAGGAACGTAACCGTTCTGCTGCTTGTCCACGAGGTCCTTGAGGTGCTGCTCGTAGCGCTCGGGGGAGACCACCTTCACGTTGAACAGCATCCGAGAGTGGTCGACGCCGCAGAGCTCGGCGCACTTGCCCATGAAGGTGCCCTCCTTGTTGGGGGTCACCTCGAAGGCGTTGGTGTGGCCCGGGATGACGTCCTGCTTCATCAGGAACGGCACCACCCAGAAGGAGTGGATGACGTCACGCGAGGTGAGGACGAAGCGGACCGTCTTGCCCTTGGGCAGCCACAGGGTCGGGCCCGGGTTGCCGTTCTGCGGGTTCCGCGTGCCGGGGGTGCCGCAGTCGTGGACGCCGCCGGCGCCTGCCGGGAAGTCCTCCTTGAACCGGTCCGGGATCGCGTCCAGCTCCGGGGCCTTCTTGGCGTCACCCGTCGAACCGGCGACCGGCTCGATGTAGTTGAAGCACCAGCTCCACTGGAAGCCGACCACGTTCACCGTGACGTCCGGCTTCTTCTTGAGGCTGAGCAGCTCGGACTCGTCGCGGGCGGTGAAGTAGAACAGCACCGAGACGATGATGAGCGGGACGACCGTGTACAGCGCCTCGATGGGCATGTTGTACCGGGTCTGCGGAGGAACCTCGACCTTGGTGCGGCTGCGCCGGTGGAAGAAAGCACTCCACAGGATCAGACCCCACACCAGCACGCCGACGGCGAGCGCAGCCGCCCAGGACCCCTGCCACAGGGAGAGGATCCGCGGAGCCTCTTCCGTGGTCGGGGTGGGCATACCAAGGCGGGGGAAGTCTTCCCAGTTGTACGAGCAACCGGTGGCTGTCGCCAAGACCAGGCCCGCGGTCAGTGCCTGCAGCAGCTTCCGCCGCATCGGGCGCCGCGGCGAGCGGTCGGAGCCGTTGGGACTCACGTAGCGCCTTCCCGAGAGTCTCGCCCGCGCGGATCGGCTGCGGCCTGGCCTTCTCGCTGGTCGGTCGCCGCCCTGCGTCGGGCAGGGGTTTGGATGTTTATGCGGACCAAACCCTAGCCGACGCCCTCCGGGGGTTCTCGGGGAGGGGTGCCTACTCACCCGGGGGGTTCGCTGAATTGGCGGCTGCGGGTGGTTTGTGGTTGTTCGCACAGTTCCCCGCGCCCCTTGGGGACGCTGACCCGCTCGGCGTTCTAGCGTTGCCGTGTGGGTTACTTCGATGCTGCTTCCGCTGCTCCGCTTCATCCGATCGCGCGGCAGGCCCTCCAGGCCTCGCTCGACGAGGGGTGGGCTGATCCCGCGCGCCTGTACAGGGAGGGGCGGCGGGCCCGGGTCCTGCTGGACGCGGCGCGGGAGGCCGCCGCCGAGGCGGTGGGCTGCCGGCCGGACGAGCTGGCCTTCACCTCGTCCGGAACCCGTGCCGTGCACTCGGGGATCGCCGGGGCGCTGGCCGGGCGGAGGCGGGTGGGGCGCCACCTGATCGTGTCAGCGGTCGAACACTCCTCCGTACTTCATTCGGCGGAGCTTCTCGAGGCCTCCGGGGGGACCGTCACACAGGTCCCGGTGGACCGCGCCGGACGGGTGAAGCCGTCGGCTTACGGCGAAGCCCTGCGCGCGGACACCGCGCTGGCCTGTCTCCAGTCGGCCAACCACGAGGTGGGGACCGAGCAGCCGGTGGCCGAGGTGGCCGAGGTGTGCCGGGCGGCCGGGGTGCCCTTGCTGGTGGACGCGGCGCAGTCGCTGGGGTGGGCGCGGGTGGACGGGGACTGGTCGTTGCTGACGGCGAGCGCCCACAAGTGGGGCGGGCCGTCCGGGGTCGGGCTGCTCGTCGTCCGCAAGGGCGTGCGGTTCGCCCCGCAAGGTCCGGTGGACGAGCGGGAGTCGGGTCGGGCGGCCGGTTTCGAGAACATCCCGGCGATCGTGGCGGCGGCCGCCTCGTTGCGGGCGGTGCGGGCCGAGGCGGCGGCGGAGGCCGCGCGGCTGCGGGAGCTGACGGAACGGATCCGGGCTCGGGTTCCGCACCTGGTGCCCGACGTCGAGGTGGTCGGCGATCCGGTGCGCCGGCTGCCCGGGGTGGTCACCTTCTCCTGTCTCTATGTCGACGGGGAGGCGCTGCTGCACGAGCTGGACCGGGAGGGTTTCTCCGTCTCGTCCGGATCGTCCTGCACGAGCAGCACGCTGACGCCGAGCCATGTGCTGCGGGCGATGGGCGTGCTGAGTGAGGGGAACGTGCGGGTTTCGCTGCCGGCGGGGGTGGCGGAGGAGGACGTGGAGCGGTTCCTGACCGTTCTTCCCGGGGCTGTGGCGGCGGTGCGGGAGAAGCTGGGGGCGCCGGCCGCCTCGGTGGTGGCCCGCGAGGAGGACGTCCTGGTGGTGGACTCCTTGGGCAAGCGGTGCCCGATCCCGGTCATCGAGCTGGCCAAGGTGATCGGCGACGTGCCGGTGGGCGGCCTGGTCCGGGTCCTGTCGGACGACGAGGCGGCTCGGCTGGACATCCCGGCGTGGTGCGAGATGAGGGACCAGGAGTACGTGGGGGAAGAGCCGGCGGACCAAGGAACCGCATACTTGATCCGCCGAGCGAGCTGAGTAACCCAGGGGCGCGGGGAGCTGCGCGACCAGCCCCCACGCGCCCGCAGACGAACAGCCGGTTCTCAGGCCAGGTGCGCCTGAACCTCCTGCGCGGCCTCGTCCCCGTACGCCTTGGTGAACCGCTCCATGAAGTGCCCGCGGCGCAACTGGTACTCCTGCGTCCCCACCGTCTCGATGACGAGGGTCGCCAGCATGCAGCCGACCTGCGCGGCACGCTCCAGCGAGACGCCCCAGGCCAGACCCGAGAGGAACCCGGCGCGGAAGGCGTCGCCGACACCGGTCGGGTCGGCCTTGCGCTCCTCGTCCGGCGTGCCGACCTCGATCGGGTCCGCGCCGGCACGCTCGATCCGCACGCCGCGCGCGCCGAGCGTGGTCACACGGTGGCCGACCCGCGAGAGGATCTCGGCATCGCTCCAGCCGGTCTTGGACTCGATGAGGCCCTTTTCGTACTCGTTGGAGAAGAGGTACGTCGCCCCGTCCAGCAGGATGCGGATCTCCTCGCCGTCCATGCGGGCGATCTGCTGCGAGAAGTCGGCGGCGAACGGGATGGACCGGGAGCGGCACTCCTCGGTGTGGCGGAGCATGGCCTCCGGGTCGTCCGCGCCGATGGAGACCAGGTCGAGACCGCCGACCCGGTCGGCGACGGTCTTCAGCTCGATGAGGCGGGCCTCGCTCATGGCGCCCGTGTAGAACGAGCCGATCTGGTTGTGGTCGGCGTCGGTCGTGCACACGAAGCGGGCCGTGTGCAGGGTGTCGGAGATGCGGACGGAGTCGGTGTCGACGCCGTGCCGCTCCAGCCAGGCGCGGTACTCGTCGAAGTCCGCGCCGGCGGCGCCGACCAGGATCGGCCGGGTGCCGAGCTGTCCCATGCCGAACGCGATGTTCGCGGCGACGCCGCCGCGGCGGACGTCGAGCTTGTCGACCAGGAACGACAGCGAGACCGTGTGCAGCTGGTCCGCTACGAGCTGGTCGGCGAAGCGGCCGGGGAAGGTCATGAGGTGGTCGGTGGCGATGGAGCCGGTGACTGCGATGCGCACGGCGTGGATTCTCCTGAGGGAGGCGGACCTTGACGCTTCACGCTATCGGGTGGGCGGGGCCGCTCTGAAGGCAACTAAACTACCCGATAGTAGATCTTTCTCCGCCGACTCGACCGTGCATACGGTGCCGCTATGACGAACCTCGAGGTCCAGGCCCCCACTCCCGTCGACGTCGAAGGCGACCTCGCGTCGCTCCCGGGCGACGGGGCCCGGATGGCTCCGCACTGGGCGGTTCCCGACCGGGGCGCCTCCCGGCCGGTCTCCCCGGCCCTGATCCACGGCGTGACCGTACCCCCGGCGTCGGCCCGGCTGCTCGACGCCATGTCGGACTACGGCGACTGAGCGGCGCACGCCCGGGAACCGCGAGCTCCCCCGCTGCGTCCCATCGCTGTCCCCCGTAAAGGGGAGGCGGGATACGACCCACCAGCGGCCCGAATCCGACCGGGCCGGGTCCCATGGGACAGCTGTGCAGCCGAAGGAGCGATGCGGTGAACACCGAGCGACCCGACCACGACGACGAGGCCACGGAATCGGGCGGCGCCGGCACGGCCGACGCCCCGGAGGCCGGGGCGCGGGGCTCGGCCGACGCCGGGGCTTCGGCGAAGGCCGAGGCGTCGGCGGGGGCCGCGGAGTCTGCCGGGGCTGACAAGGCCGGGGATTCGGAGGAGGCCGGTGGTGCCGCCGAGGCTCGCGGTTCTCAAGAGGCCGGTGAGTCCGACGAGGCTGTCAGTGAAGAACCCGGCAACTCCGACGAGACCGCGGACGCTTCCGACAAGGCAGAGGTTTCCGACACAGCCGCGGTCGCTTCCGACAAGGCCGTAGAGGGCTCCAAGCCCGCAGCGGCTTCCGCCACCTCGCCTGACGGCACGCCGGTCTCGGAGGCGGAGCCGGCCGGGGACGACGCGGCCCCGGAAAATCCTCCCGCATCGGACAGCGACGTCCCCCGCGACCACGAGGTCCTGGTCGGTCACGGTGGCGGGCGTCCCCGGACCCCCGCGATCATCGCCTCCGTCGCCGCCGCCGTGCTGCTGATCGGCGGTGGCGGGGCCTGGCTCGCCGCCAACGCGTCGGGCGGGTCGGGCGGCGGGACGACGTCCGGCGCGCCCGGCGGGGACGACACTCCCCCGCCGCTCGCGCTCGACGGCTACTCCGAGAGCGGCGGGAACGGCATCGCGCCCGGTGAGCCCAACCCCTACGGCGCCACCTACCGGGTCGACGGCACGCTGCCGGGCGGCCCCGGCGAGGCCCCGGTGTACCGGGCGCGGGGCGAGGTCACCAAGGCGGACGTGGCCCGGCTGGCGAAGGCCCTCGGGGTCGAGGGGACGCCGGTGGCCGAGGGCGAGGCGTGGAAGGTCGGGGCCGGTCAGGACGGTTCGGGCCCGAGTCTCCAGGTGAACAGGCAGGCACCGGGGACCTGGACGTTCAGCCGGTACGCGCCGGGCACCGACAACTGCAAGGGCACGGACACCTGCACGGCCCCGGGGAGCGACGACACCCCGGTGAGCGAGGCGGCGGCGAAGCAGGCCGCGGCGCCCGTGCTGAAGGCGGTGGGTCAGGATGACGCGAAGCAGGACGCGAGCCAGGTCATGGGCGCCCGGCGGGTGGTGAACGCCGCTCCCGAGGTCGGCGGTCTGCCCACGCACGGCTGGACGACCGACGTCACGGTCGGGTCCGACGGTGAGGTCGTCGCCGGCAGCGGTCAGCTGGCGGTCCCCGTGAAGGGGGACACCTACCCCGTGGTCAGCGCCCGGAAGGCGCTGGAGCTGATGGAAGGGCGGCCGACGAGCGACCACCGCATGGGCATAGGCGGCTGCGCGAGTGCCGTGCCGCACAAGGACCGGCTGGAGCAGCCCTGCGACTCGTCGGCGAGCGGCGCTCCGCGGCAGGACACCGTCACGGTCGAGAACGCGGTGTTCGGGCTGGCCGCGCACTTCGTGGACGGCCGTCAGGCGCTGGTGCCGTCGTGGCTGTTCGAGGTGACGGCGCCGGGTGCGAAGGACCCGTTCACGGTGACGTACCCGGCGGTCGACCCGAAGTACCTGGCCTCCCCCACGCCGAGCGGGCCGAGTGACGGGCCGACGCAGGCGCCCGGGCCGCGCGAGGTCAAGGTGGACGGCTACCGGTCCGAGGGCGCGGAGCTGACCGTGACCTTCACGGGCGGGGTGTGCGCCGACTACGACGTGCGGGCGAGCGAGGAGGGCGACGAGGTGACGGTCACGGTGACGTCGACCCCGTGGCCGGACAAGGTCTGCATCCTGATCGCCAAGCAGTTCCAGCAGACCGTGCAGCTGGACGAGCCGCTCGGTGACCGGAAGGTCGTCGGCGAGGACGGCAAGGCCGTTCCGCTGGCCAAGGAGGGCGCGCGGCTGCCGGCTCCCCCGCAGCGGTAGCGCCACCGGGTACGGCGAAGGCGGCGGCCCCGTCGGAGGGGGTCGCCGCCTTCGTCATGTCCGCTGCCGCCCGCGGCGGCCCGGCGGGCTCAGCTGAAGGAGTCGCCGCAGGCGCAGGAGCCGGTCGCGTTGGGGTTGTCGATCGTGAAGCCCTGCTTCTCGATCGTGTCCACGAAGTCGATCGTGGCGCCGCCCAGGTACGGGGCGCTCATGCGGTCGGTGACGACCTTCACACCGCCGAAGTCCTTCTCGACGTCGCCGTCGAGGGAACGCTCGTCGAAGAAGAGCTGGTAGCGCAGGCCGGAGCAGCCGCCGGGCTGGACGGCGACGCGCAGCGCGAGGTCGTCGCGGCCTTCCTGGTCGAGCAGGGTCTTGACCTTGTCCGCGGCGGCGTCGGTCAGGATGATGCCGTCGCTGACGGTGGTGGTCTCGTCCGATACGGACATCTACATCTCTCCCGGGTTGTACGGAGACTGCTTGCCGACGGGTCCAACCGGCGGGGCCGCGGATTCATTCCGGGCCGGGCGCTCGATCTCGGCTCCTTTTCATGCTCGCACACGCGCCGGGAACCGGAAAACGGCTCTTTCCCGGTCTTCGCGGGCTTTCCCGGGAATGAACGGCGGCTCACCGGGATTCACGTCACACAGACGCTATGGCCATCGTCAAAGTGACGTGAAGCAGTTATGATAGATAGCGTCAATTCGACGAAAAGTCGCCGGAAACAGAAAGGGTGCGTGTCGTGACCACCGCCCAGACCCAGGAGCTCGACGTACAGCCGACGCCCCTCGCCCTGCTGCTCCTCGGCCGTGAGGCCGACCCGAGGAGCGAGCGCGGCGTGGAGTGTCCCGGCGACCTGCCCTCGCCGTCCGACCCGGACCTGGTGGAGCGCGCGCGCCGGGCGAAGGAGAAGCTCGGGGACAAGGTCTTCGTGCTCGGCCACCACTACCAGCGCGACGAGGTCATCCAGTTCGCCGACGTGACCGGTGACTCGTTCAAGCTGGCCCGGGACGCGGCGGCGCGCCCCGAGGCCGAGTACATCGTCTTCTGCGGTGTGCACTTCATGGCGGAGTCCGCGGACATCCTGACGTCCGACGACCAGAAGGTCGTCCTGCCCGACCTCGCCGCCGGCTGCTCGATGGCCGACATGGCGACGGCCGAACAGGTCGCCGAGTGCTGGGACGTGCTGACCGAGGCCGGCATAGCCGAGCAGGTCGTGCCCGTCTCGTACATGAACTCGTCCGCCGACATCAAGGCGTTCACGGGCAAGCACGGCGGCACGATCTGCACCTCCTCCAACGCCAAGCGCGCCCTGGACTGGGCGTTCGAGCAGGGCGAGAAGGTGCTGTTCCTGCCCGACCAGCACCTCGGGCGCAACACCGCGGTCCGCGACATGGGCATGTCCCTGGAGGACTGCGTCGTCTACAACCCGCACAAGCCGAACGGCGGCCTGACCGCCGACGAGCTGCGCGCGGCGAAGATGATCCTGTGGCGCGGCCACTGCTCGGTGCACGGCCGCTTCAGCCTGGACTCGGTGAACGACGTGCGCGAGCGCATCCCCGGCGTGAACGTCCTGGTGCACCCCGAGTGCAAGCACGAGGTCGTGGCCGCGGCGGACTACGTCGGTTCGACGGAGTACATCATCAAGGCCCTGGAGGCCGCGCCGGCCGGCTCCAAGTGGGCCATCGGCACGGAGCTGAACCTGGTCCGCCGCCTGGCGAACCGTTTCGCGCCCGAGGGCAAGGAGATCGTCTTCCTCGACAAGACGGTCTGCTTCTGCTCGACCATGAACCGCATCGACCTCCCCCACCTGGTCTGGGCCCTGGAGTCGCTGGCCGAGGGCAAGCTCGTCAACCGCATCGAGGTGGACAAGGAGACGGAGGCGTTCGCGAAGCTGGCGCTGGAGCGGATGCTGGCCCTGCCGTAGCCGTCGCCCTGCCCGTCGTCACCCCGAGTGCGGTTTCCGCTCGGGGTGCGCGGGATCCAGGCTGAAGACGGTGCCCTCGGGGGTGGCAAAATCGCGCGCCGAGGCGCTATAGGTCATTGCGACTGAGACTCCGGGTCCCGCACCTTGTGCGGGACCCGGTCGTCTTCCGGGGTGACAGCGTCACACGCCCGCGGGCTCCGGCTCCGCCGCGTCCGTCCGCTGGGGCGGGAGGCCCTTCTTCGCCGCGCGCTTCTTCGCCCGGCGCTCCTTGCGGAGTTCGAGCATCGCGTACAGCGTCGGGACCAGCAGCAGCGTCAGCAGGGTCGACGTGACCAGGCCGCCGATCACGACCACGGCCAGCGGCTGGGCGATGAAGCCGCCCTCGCCGGTGATGCCGAGGGCCATCGGGAGCAGGGCGAAGATCGTCGCCAGGGCGGTCATGAGGATGGGCCGCAGACGGTGCCGGCCGCCCTCGACCACGGCCTCGACGACGCCGTAGCCCTGCTTGCGGTACTGGTTGATCAGGTCGATCAGCACGATCGCGTTCGTCACCACGATGCCGATCAGCATCAGCATGCCGATCATCGCGGGGACGCCCATCGGCGTGCCGGTGGCCACCAGCAGGCCGATCGCGCCGGTGGCGGCGAACGGGATGGAGACGAGCAGGATCAGCGGCTGGACCAGGGACCGGAAGGTGCCGACCAGCAGCATGAAGACGATCGCGATGGCCGCCAGCATGGCCAGGCCCAGGTTGGCGAACGCCTCGTCCTGGTCCTCGGAGACACCGCCGATCGACGCCGTGGCACCGTCGGGGAGCTTCAGCGCGTTGATCTCGGACTGGAGCTTGGTGCTCACCGCGCCGGTGTTGTCACCGGTCGGCTTCGCGGTGATGGTGGCGGCGCGCTGGCCGTCGATGCGGGTCATGGAGACCGGGCCGTCGACCAGCTTCACGGTCGCGATGTCGCCGAGCTTCACCGCGCCCAGCCGCAGGTCCTGAAGCTGCTTCAGGGTCTGCGCGGGCTTCGCCGAGCGGATGACGACGTCGCGCTCGGTGTCGTCCAGGACGGCCTTGGCCGCCGGGGTGCCGCGGACCGCCTGGGCGACGACGGCGCCGAGGGTCTGGTCGGTGAAACCGGCCGCGGCCGCCTTGTCGTTGGCCTTGACCGAGATGCGCGGGACGCTCGTCGCCAGGTCGCTGGTGACGTCCGTGACGTCGTCGAGGGAGGCGACCGTCTTGCGGACCTCCTCGGACGCCGTGCGCAGCACCTCGGCGTCGGCGGCCTTCACCACGACGCTCAGGTCCTGGGCGCCGAAGCCGTCACCGGCGGCGACGGTGGTGGTGCCGATGCCCTTCAGCCCGGCGAGGCCCTTCTCGATGCTGTCCTGGACGTCCTCGGCCGACGCCGAGTCGTCCAGCATCACCTGGTAGGAGGCCTGGTTGGTGTCCGTGCCACCGCCGAAGGCGGCCATGAAGCCGGACGAGCCGACCGTGACCTGGTAGTCCTTCACGCCCTTGGTGTCGGCGAGCAGCCGTTCGACCTTCTTGGCCTGGGTGTCGGTGGCCGCGAGGCTGGTGCCGGGCTTCAGCTCCTGCTTGACGGTGAGGACCTCGACCTCGCCCTGGTCGAAGAAGTTCGTCTTCAGCAGCGGCGCCATGCCGAACGTGCCGACGAGGACGACGATCGCGAGGGCCACGCTGGTGAGGCGGCGGCGGGTGGCGAAGCGCAGGACCGGGACGTAGATGCGCTGCAGGCGGCTCCTGGCCTCCTTCTCCTCCGCGAGCCGGCGCGCCTCGTCCGCGTCCTCGGGGGTGCCCTTGGGCGGGCGCAGGAACCAGTACGACAGGACCGGGACGACCGTCAGGGAGACGAGCAGGGACGCCAGCAGGGCGGCCGTGACGGTGAGGCTGAACGAGCCGAACAGCTCGCCGACCATGCCGCCGACCAGGCCGATCGGCAGGAACACGGCGACGGTGGTGAGGGTGGAGGACGTCACCGCGCCCGCGACCTCGCGCACCGCGTTGAGGATGGCCGAGTGGCGCTCCTCGCCGTAGCCGAGGTGGCGCTTGATGTTCTCCAGGACCACGATCGAGTCGTCGACGACCCGGCCGATGGCGATGGTCAGGGCGCCCAGCGTGAGGACGTTCAGCGACAGGTCGCGGGTCCACAGCACGATCAGGGCGAGGACCACGGACAGCGGGATGGACACCGCCGTCACGAGGGTGGAGCGGATCGAGGCCAGGAAGACCAGGATCACCAGGACGGCGAAGAGCAGACCGAGCGCGCCCTCGGTGGTCAGGCCCTTGATGGACTTGGACACGGCCGGGCCCTGGTCGCTGACGACCGTGAGGGTCGCGCCGGAGCCGAGGTCCTCGCGCAGGTCGGGAAGCTTGTCCTGGACGGCGTCGGAGATGGCGACCGCGCTGCCGTCCCGGTCCATGGTGACGGCGACGGCGAGGCTGGGCTTGCCGTCGGTGCGGGTGATGGAGTCGGCCGGGGCCTCCTGCTGCTTCACCGTGGCGACGTCACCGAGGCGCACCGGCTTGCCCTTGCCGGGCTCGCCCGTGACCATCAGGTCCTGGATCTGCTCCAGCGAGGTGAAGCCGCCGCCGACCTGGACGGTGCGGTTGGAGCCGCCCTCGTCGAAGGAGCCGGCCGGGACGGTCGCGCCGCCGGCCTGGAGCGCCTCGGAGAGGGACTGCGAGGTCAGCCCGGCCTTCGCCAGCTTGGCGTCGTCGGGCGTGACGGTGACCTGGAGGTCCCGCACGCCGTCGACGGTGACCTGGCCGACGCCGTCGATGCTCTTCAGGTCCGGTACGACGGTCCTGTCGAGCTGGTCGGCCAGGGCCTGCGCGTCCCGGTCGGAGGTGACGGCGAGGACGACGGTCGGCATGTCGTCCGTCGAACCGGCGACGATCTGCGGGTCCACGTCGTCCGGGAGCTGGGCGCGGGCCCGGTTGACGGCCTGCTGGACGTCGGCGACCAGCTGCTCGGTGCCGTTGCCGTAGTCGAAGGACGCCATGATCACGGCGTTGCCCTCGCTGGCGGTGGAGGTGACGCCGCTGATGCCGTCGACGGCTTCGAGGCTGTCCTCGATGGGTTCGACGACCTGCTTCTCGACCACGTCCGGGGACGCGCCCTGGTACGGCGCCAGCACGGACACCATGGGCAGTTCGATGGTGGGCAGCAGTTGCTGCTTGAGCTGGGGTATCGCGATCGCTCCGAAGACGAGCGCGATGATCGACATCAGCCCTATCAGGGCCCGTTGCGCGAGGCTGAATCTCGACAGCCAGGACATGGGTCAGGGTCTCTCTTCTGTTTAACGGCAGAAGCGGCAGCGGGCGCACAGATGAGCGCCCGCCCCTACACCCTGAGCCATGGAAGGGGGCCGATTCGTAGGCCCCAGGTCCATTTCCTTATGCGGCGCATACTCCCGCCGCAGTACGCCCGGCTGGAACTCACTCCACCCTTGGACGGACCAGGCCGGATTCGTACGCAATCACCACGAGCTGGGCCCGGTCCCGGGCGCCCAGCTTGGCCATGGCCCGGTTGACGTGCGTCTTCACCGTCAGCGGGCTGACCTCCAGCCGCTCGGCGATCTCGTCGTTGGAGTGGCCGCCGGCGACCTGGACCAGCACTTCCCGCTCCCGTCCGGTGAGCGAGTCGAGCCGCTCACCCCGGGCCGGATCGCGGTCGCCGTCGGCCGGGTCCTCCTGGGCGAGGAACCGGGCGATCAGGCCCGTGGTGGCCGCCGGGGACAGCAGGGCCTGCCCGCCGGCCGCGGTCCGGATGGCGTTCAGCAGCTCCTCGGGCTCGGAGCCCTTGCCGAGGAAGCCGGAGGCACCGGCGCGCAGCGACTGCACGACGTAGTCGTCGACCTCGAACGTCGTCAGGATGACCACGCGCACGTCGGCGAGTTCCGGGTCGGCGCTGATCATGCGGGTCGCGGCCAGGCCGTCGGTGCCGGGCATGCGGATGTCCATGAGGACGACGTCGGCGCGCTGCTCCTTCGTCAGCCGGACCGCCTCCGCGCCGTCGGACGCCTCGCCGACCACCTCCATGTCGGGCTCGGAGTCGACGAGCACGCGAAAGGCGCTGCGGAGCAGTGCCTGGTCGTCGGCGAGCAGGACACGGATCGTCATGCGGGGTCCTCCCCGGTCGGTGTGCGGTTCTTGACCGGCAGGATCGCATGGACGCGGAAGCCGCCTCCGTAGCGGGGACCGGTGGTGAGGGCGCCGCGCAGGGCGCTGACTCGCTCGCGCATGCCGAGCAGCCCGTGGCCGCCGCCGCTGTCCGGGTCGGCGTCCTCGCCGCTGCCGTCGTCGAGCACGGTGATCTCGATGTTCGGTCCGACGCGTACGACGCTGACCTCGGCCTTGGCCTGGGGGCCCGCGTGCTTCTGCACGTTCGTCAGGGCCTCCTGGATGATCCGGTAGGCGGCCAGGTCGACGGCCGCCGGAAGGGCGGTGCCCTGGTCCGCGCGGGCGACCTCGATGTGCAGTCCGGCGCTGCGGAAGGTGCCGGTGAGTTCGTCGAGGCGGTCCAGGCCGGGGGCGGGTTCGGTGGGGGCCTCCGGGTCGCCGGACTGCCGGAGCAGGCCGACCGTGGCGCGCAGTTCGTTGAGCGCGGAGCGGCTGGCCTCGCGGACGTGGGCGAGGGCCTCCTTGGCCTGGTCGGGGCGCTTGTCCATGACGTGGGCGGCGACGCCGGCCTGGACGTTGACCAGGGCGATGTGGTGGGCGACGACGTCGTGCAGGTCGCGGGCGATGCGCAGGCGTTCCTCGGCGACCCGGCGGCGGGCCTCCTCCTCGCGGGTGCGTTCGGCGCGCTCGGCGCGCTCGCGGATGGCCTGGACGAAGGCGCGGCGGCTGCGGACGGCGTCGCCGGCGGTGGCGCCGATGCCGGTCCAGGCGAAGATCGCGAGGTTCTCCTGGGCGTACCAGGGCAGTGGCCCGGCGGACATGGCCGCCCCGGTCAGCACGGTCATGGTGAGCAGGCCGACGCGCCAGGTGGTGGGGCGGTCGGTGGTGGAGGCGACGGTGTACAGGGCGATGACCGCGGACATGGCGACCGGGGCGCGGGGATCGCCGGTGATGGACTCGACGACGGAGAGGGTGCCGGTGAGGGCGAGGACCGCCATGGGGGCGCGGCGGCGGAAGGCCAGGGCGAAGGCGCCGAGGGCCATGAGGACGAGGCTGAGGGCGTCGGGGGTGCGCAGGGACCAGGTGACGCTGTCGGGGTGGCGGGGTTCCACGAAGGAGGCGGCGACCATGCAGACCAGGACGGCCGCGGCCAGGACCGCGTCCACGGCCAGGGGGTGCGCCTTGGCCTGACACTTGGCCCGCTGGAGGGTGCTCACGAGCAGCCACGGTAGCCGGGCCGGGGGCTCGGCCCCCAGCCCCCCACCGGCACGAACCCCCTCGTCAGCCCGGGATCAGGCCGTCGTCGCTCAGGAGTTCCCTGACTTCCTCCAGCGTCGCGTCGGGGGACGGCAGGATCAGCTCGGAGGGCTCCAGGGAGTCGTCCGGGAGGGGTTCGCCCAGGTCGCGGACCTTGGCGAGCAGGGCCTGGAGGGTGCGGCGGAAGCCGGGGCCGTCGCCGTTCTCCATTTCCGCCAGGAGCTCGTCGTCCAGCTTGTTCAGCTCGGCGAGGTGGCCGTCGGCCAGCACCACCTGCCCCTCCCCCATGATCCGTACGATCATGTCGCCCTCCTAGGCGTGGGCCCCTACTGCTTGTCGAAGCGCGGGGTGTCCTGCGGCTGCTGCTGGGACTGCTGCTGGCTCGTGCCACCCTCGAGGGCCTGCTGCCCACCGCTCGGGCCGCCGGCCAGCTCGGCCTTCATGCGCTGCAGCTCCAGCTCTACATCCGTACCACCGGAGAGCCGGTCCAGCTCGGCCTGGATGTCGTCCTTGTGCATGCCGGAGGGGTCGTCCAGGGCACCGGAGGCGAGCAGTTCGTCGATCGCGCCGGCGCGGGCCTGGAGCTGGGCCGTCTTGTCCTCGGCGCGCTGGATCGCCAGGCCTACGTCGCCCATCTCCTCGGAGATGCCGGAGAAGGCCTCGCCGATCCGGGTCTGTGCCTGGGCCGCCGTGTACGTAGCCTTGATCGTCTCCTTCTTCGTGCGGAAGGCGTCGACCTTGGCCTGGAGCCGCTGGGCCGCGAGGGTGAGCTTCTCCTCCTCGCCCTGGAGCGTCGCGTGCTGGGTCTCCAGGTCGGTCACCTGCTGCTGGAGGGCGGCGCGGCGGGAAAGCGCTTCGCGGGCCAGGTCCTCCCGGCCCAGCGCGAGCGCCTTGCGGCCCTGGTCCTCCAGCTTGCCGGACTGCGACTGCAGCTGGTTCAGCTGGAGCTCCAGGCGCTTGCGGGAGGTCGCCACGTCGGCTACGCCGCGGCGGACCTTCTGGAGCAGCTCCAGCTGCTTCTGGTACGAGTAATCGAGGGTCTCGCGCGGGTCCTCGGCCCGGTCAAGGGCCTTGTTCGCCTTCGCGCGGAAGATCATCCCCATACGCTTCATGACACCGCTCATGGGCTTCGCGCGCCCCCTTCTGACCGACTCCGGTTCCAGCTCCAGCGACAGAACCCACAGTACGGGCCCTGCATCCATTACCGCACTGTTCGGGGACGGATGCGCTCATCCCCAAGGACGACTGCGTGCGCTCCCGCTCCGGCGTAGGGAGTAGGTGGTCCCCGGGGTTACCGGAGGCGTACATCCCGGGGAACGGCCGGGCGCGTACACAACGTCCCCTCTGTCCCCTTACAGACGACTGGCGTTGCCGGATCGTTCCCCACCGGACTGGGGTCCATGCCCGGGAAGCCCTTACCCTTGGGTTTTGTGTTCCGTAGCCGTGCGAAGGATGAGAAGGCCCAGGCAGCCGACAAGGCGCCGGTGACCGACTCCAGTCAGCCCCGTCACCCCGAGGCCCCCAAGGGCCGCCCCACGCCCAAGCGCAGCGCGGCCCAGTCGCAGCGCCGCAGCGTGGCCAACACGTCGATGACGCGCAAGGAGGCCGCCAAGCGGCAGCGGGAGGAGCGCCGTGCCGCGCTGGAGCGCCAGCGCCAGGCGCTGGCGAGCGGCGACGAGCGGTACCTGCCCGCCCGTGACAAGGGACCGGTCCGCCGGTTCGCGCGCGACTTCATCGACTCGCGGTTCAACATCGCGGAGTTCTTCCTGCCGATGGCCGTCGTCATCCTCGTGCTGAGCATGGTGCGGGTGGCCGCGCTGCAGAACATCGCGCTGCTGCTGTGGCTCGTGGTGATCGTGCTGATCGTGCTCGACTCGTTCGTCACGGCCTTCCGTCTGAAGAAGCAGCTGAACGAGCGCTTCGCGGGTGAGAACAGGCGCGGCGCCGTCGCCTACGCCCTGATGCGCTCCCTCCAGATGCGCCGGCTCCGGCTGCCGAAGCCGCAGGTCAAGCGCGGAGAGCGGCCCTGACCACGACGCCGTTCTCCGGGGGTGCGGCGGATGCCTGGCTGGACCGGCTGGGCGGGCTGCGCGATGTCGTCCGTCAGGAGCTGGTGGCCCGCCAGCTGGACGAGCAGATAGTCGGGCGTTTTCCGGTCGGACGGCGGCTGCGGGTGCTCGACGTGGGGATGGGCCAGGGCACGCAGGCGCTGCGGCTGGCCCGGGCCGGGCACCAGGTGACCGGCCTGGAGCAGGACCCCAAGATGATCGCCGTGGCCCGCGAGTCCCTCGCCGGGGAACCGGAGGGCATCCGGGAGCGGATGCGGATCATCGAGGGCGACGGGCGGGACACCGGTGTGCACTTCCTGCCGGGCAGCTTCGACGTGGTGCTCTGCCACGGCGTGCTGATGTATGTCGAGGAGCCCGACCCGCTGCTGGCGGGCCTGGCGCGGATGCTCGCGCCCGGCGGGCTGCTGTCCCTGCTCGTGCGCAACGGGGACGCGCTCGCGATACGGCCGGGGCTGTCCGGCGACTGGGCGGGGGCGCTGGCCGCGTTCGACACGACCGCCTACCTCCCCCATTCTCGAACGGACTCGAACGGGGGGACCCCCATCCGGCTGGGGCTCGACGTACGGGCCGACCGGCTGAAGGACCTCACGGCGACGCTCGCGGGCATCGGGGCGCCGCTGCACGCCTGGTACGGGGTGCGCGTGTTCACGGACACGGCGGCGGACGGCGCCGAGGTCCCGGCCGACGTCGAGACGCTCCTCGCGGTCGAGGAGAAGGCCGGGCGGACGGATCCCTACCGCGGGGTGGCGGCGCTGCTGCACCTGTGCGGCGTACGGGGCTGACGCCGGGGGCGCCGCGGGTGGGCGAGGGCCGTCGGCCCCCGCCCCCGGGGGCTCACGCCTCGGCCGCGTGCAGGCTCATCGGCCCGTAGATCTCCGTGGCGTCCTCGAACAGCCGCACCTGGTCGGCGCCGCCCTCCTTCAGTGCCTTCCAGTGCTCCCCGATCCAGGACTCGGCGTCCCCCTGGGTGGGGAACTCCTCCGGCGGCACCGCGGGCTCGACCTCCGTCCCGTCGGTCTTCTCGAACCGCCACGTCCATGCCGCCATGTACGCCTCCCATGTGTGTGAGCACACTGCACAGCGAAAAGCCGGATCTTGGTCCGGCTCCTGACCAGAGCCTATGCGCTCCGCTGGGTGGGGCGGGATATGTGGTCGGGTGTGCGGGTTATTGGGCGTGTGCGGGCCGTGGGGGCTGGTCGCGCAGTTCCCCGCGCCCCTGATGGGGCGTTGCCGACACGCGTGTTGGATGGTCGCGGGTGAGAATCGGGGCGTGGAACTGACTCTGCTCGGCACCGGTGCACCCGCGGGGCTCCCCCGCCCCGACTGTCCCTGCGCGGTCTGTGCGGCCGCCCTCGGGCCGGATGCGCGGGCGGCCACCGCGCTGCTCGTGGACGGGGCGCTGCTGCTCGACCTGACGCCCGGGGCGGCGTTCGCGGCGGCCCGGGCGGGCCGCTCCCTGACCGGTGTGCGGCAGGTGCTGCTGTCGCATCCGCACGACGGGCCCGCGGTGGAGGTGCCCGCCGGGCTGCCGCAGCCCGGGCGGGTGCCGGACCGGCGGGAGTTGACGCTGCTCACGGGGCACCGGGTCCGGGCGGTGGCCCTGGACGCGCCGGGCACGGGGTACGCGGTGACCGGGCCGGAGGGGCAGCGGCTGCTGTACCTGCCGCCGGGCGGGGCGCCGGCGGGTCTGGAGGAGCCGGCCGAGTCGTACGACATGGTGCTCGCGGACGTCGTGGGGCGACCGGACGCGCTGGCGAAGCTGCGGGCGGTGGGGGCGGTGGGGCCGACGACGGATGTGGTCGCCGTCCATCTGGACCACGACGTGCCGCCGGGCCCGGAGCTCGGGCGGCGGCTCGCGGCGGCCGGGGCGCGGGCCGTGCCCGACGGGGTGACGCTGGCGGTGGGCGCGTACGAGGACGTGCCGGACGTGCCGCGGCGGACGCTGGTGCTGGGCGGGGCGCGGTCGGGCAAGTCGGTGGAGGCCGAGCGGAGGCTGGAGGCCTTCCCGGACGTGCTGTACGTGGCGACGGGCGGGTCGCGCAACGGGGACACCGAGTGGTCGGCGCGGGTGGCCGCGCACCGGGACCGGCGGCCGGGGTCGTGGCAGACGGTCGAGACGTGCGATCTGGTGCCGTTGCTGGAGTCGGAGGGGCCGCCCGTGCTCATCGACTGCCTGTCGCTGTGGCTGACGGACGCGATGGACGCGGCCGGGGCGTGGGACGACGCGGTGTGGGCGGAGCGCGGGGAGAAGGTGCTGCGGGAGCGGGTGCGGGAGCTGACGGAGGCCGTGCGCGCGACCCGGCGGACCGTCGTCGCCGTGTCGAACGAGGTGGGCTCGGGGATCGTGCCGTCGACCGCGTCGGGCCGGCGGTACCGGGATGAACTCGGGCGGCTGAACGCGGGGTTCGCGGACGAGTGCGAGCACGTGCTGCTGGTGGTGGCGGGGCAGGCGGTGGTGCTGCGGGGGTGAGGCGGCACGATGGCCCGCAGCGGCGCCTGCCGCGGCTAAGCGGGCTTCCGCGCGATCAGCCGGTACGTGTTCGCGAGGCGGGTGCGGCGGGCGAGGGGGGCCAGGACGTGGTCCGCCACCGCCGCCACGGCCACGAGCGGGACGCCGGCTCGCAGCAGGGCCTCGCGCAGATGCTGCTGGGCCAGGGGCGGGGGGATGGCCCGCCAGGGGGTGTCGGGGGCCGGGAGGGTGTGGGAGAGGGCCAGGGCCAGGGCGCCCGAGAGGTCGTGCGGGAGGTGCACCGGGCGGTGGTCCAGCACGACGATGGCGCAGCCGAGCGCCTCCAGTTCGGCTCCGAGGTTCCGCGGTGGGAGCAGGTGGAGGTGGCGGGGCTGGTCGTAGGCGAGCCACCAGCGGCCCAGCAGGGCGGCGAAGGCGCTGCGGGGGTTCAGGGTCTCCACCAGGAGGTGGCCGCCGGGGCGCAGCACGGAGAGGGCCGCCCGGAGTTCCGCCCGGGGGTCCGCCGTGCCCTCCAGGTGGTGCAGCATGCTGACCACGTCGTAGCGGGCGCGCAGCGCCGTCGTGATGCGCGGGTCGGTCAGGCGGCCGACGTGGGCCTCCTCGACGCGGTCGGCCGAGCGGGCCCGGACCACGCGGGGGGTCGGGTCCAGGCCGTCGAACGCGGTGTAGGGGAAGAACTCCCGGGCCGTCGCCGGGAAGCGGGCGTGACCCGTGCCCACGTCCAGCCAGCTCTCCGGCTCGCCGAACCGCCGCATCGCACGGGCGGCCGAGCGGTGCCGGCGCCGGCTGCCGCGCGCCGCGAGCAGGGCGTCGGCCACCTGGTCCCTGGGCGCTCCGCGCACGGTCCGGTGGTAGAGGGCGAGGCCCTCCACGGTGAGGCGGGGGTTCTGGAAGGTGTGGCCGCAGTCCCGGCACTCGTCGACGGTGAAGCTGCCCGGCTTGTACTGCCGCAGGTCACCGGTGCGCAGCCGGTTCCGCAGCCGGGCGGAGCCGCACCAGGGGCAGTCCTCGCGGCGCGATTCGTGGACGCGGGCGGTCGCTTGGGGGGTGGGGAGTGCGGAGGGGGCGGGATGTGCGGGCATGGGCGGCTCCCGGGCGAGGGCGTGCGGCACGGACGTACGGCGATCCGGTACCGCGTACGACAATCCGCTGCAAAACGGAACGTATGGGATGCCGATCTTGGGTGCAACGACGCCGTCCCGGCGGAGTCGTGATGTGCCGCCGTGCTGTTCGACCGGGGCCGGTACTGTTCGGCGAATGAGCTCGCTTAATCTCGACGACTTCACCGATCTGATCGAGCGTCCGGACGGCGGGATCCGCCGTGACGCCGAGGCGCGCCGGGAGCGACAGATCGTGCCGCCCGGGGCCCTGGGCCGCCTCGACGACCTGGGTGAGTGGCTGGCGGCGGCGCAGTCCGCCGTGCCGGTGCGGCCGATCGAGCGGCCGCGGGTGGTGCTCTTCGCCGGGGACCACGGCGTCGCCGAGCTCGGCGTGTCGGCCCGGCCCGCGGGCAGCGCCGCGGAGTTGGTGCGCGAGGTGCTGGAGGGCGGCCGGCCGGTGTCGGTGCTCGGGCGGCGGCTGGGCGTGCCGGTGCGGATCGTCGACATGGCTCTGGACTGCGACCCCGAGTCCCTGCCCGAGGACGTCGTGCGGCACCGGGTGCGGCGGGGCAGCGGCCGGATCGACGTCGAGGACGCGCTGACGCCGGAGGAGGCCGAGGCGGCGTTCCGGGCCGGGGTCGCGGTGGCCGACGAGGAGGCCGACTCGGGTACGGACCTGGTGGTGCTGGGCGATGTCAGCGTCGGCGGGACCACGGCGGCGGGCGTGCTGGTCGCGGCGCTGTGCGGGGTCGACGCGTCGGTCGTCACCGGCCGGGGCGGGCTGGCGATCGACGACCTGGCGTGGATGCGCAAGTGCGCGGCGATCCGTGACGCGCTGCGCCGGGCCCGGCCGGTGCTCGGGGACCAGTTGCAGCTGCTGGCGACGGTGGGCGGAGCCGACCTCACGGCGATGACGGGCTTCCTGCTGCAGAGCGCGGTGCGGAAGATGCCGGTGGTGCTCGACGGGGTCGTCACGGCCGCGTGCGCGCTGGTCGCGCAGCGGATCGCGTTCCGGGCGCCGGACTGGTGGCTGGCCGCGCACGACAGCGGGGAGCCCGGGCAGGCCAAGGCACTGGACCGGATGGCCCTGGAACCGCTGCTCACCCACGGGGTGACCGTCGGGGAGGGCGCCGGGGGCCTGCTGGCGCTGCCCTTGGTGCAGGCGGCGGCCGCGCTGGCGGCGGAGCTGCCAGAGAAGCCGAAGGAGTCGGAGTCCCGGGCGGAGCCGGAGGCCCCCGAGGCCGCCGAGGCCGTCGAGAGCCCCGAGGCTCCCGCCGGGCAGTAGCGCGGGCGGGAACGCGCGGGAGAGCCAGGTCACGCGGGCCCCGCTCAACTTCGTCCCGTTCCGGTCGGTCTTGGTACGTGGTGTCGGCTCCGCCGAGTCGCAGACACCCCTGACCTGCCGACGCACGGACGAGGACGACCTGGATGACCACGCTCGCCCGCTGGGCCCGCGCCGAATGGGGTCCCCTGTACGCCGCGGTGCGCGGGCCGCTGCGGGAGCGGCGGTGGCGGGCCGTGCCGATGGCGGTCGCGGCCGTGTGCCTCACGGCCGTGCTGCACGTCGTGCACCACCAGGCGTGGGGCTACGGGTTCGTGCAGGACGTCGGTGCCGTACGGGCCGAGGATCCCCTGTGGCTCGCGCTGTTGCGGACCCCGCTGTCGCTGTTCGTGCCCGCGCTGGATCTGCCGGTGTGGGGCGCGCTGGCGCAGATCCTGCTGGTGTTCGGCGTCGCGGAGCTGTGCCTGGGCTGGAAGCGGGCCCTGGCGATCGCCTATCTCGCCACGCTCGCGGGCACGCTGTACGCGCGTCTGGGCATCTGGCTGGGCCCCGGCGCCCCGCTGGGCCTGCCCGCCTCGGACGCGTGGGTGGTGGACGCGGGGCCGTCCGCGGCGGTGGTGGGCCTGGCCGTCTTCCTGGGCCTGCGGTACCGGGCCCAGGTCACGGCGGGTGCGGTGATCGCGGCGATGGTGGTCGAGGTCGCGCTGAAGGAGAACCTCGCGGGCAAGGAGCACCTCGCGGCGATCGCGGCCGTGCTGGTGCTGTGCGCGGTGGGCGAGTCGCGTCAGCGGCGTTCGAGGGTCCGGGCCGGTTCGGGGTCGGGCGCGCCGCCGAGCCAGTCCTGAAAGGCGCGCCTGGGGCCCGCCCAGCGGCGGTCGTGGTGGTAGGCGCGCAGTCCGGACCTGGCCCGGGCGCGGGGCCGGCGCCGGTAGAAGCGCTTGGCCCACGGGGAGCCCGGGCGGGCCAGCCGTACGGCGGCGACCAGGGCGACGAGGGGCACGATCACGCCGAGGACCGCGAGGCGGACCTTGCCCTTGAACAGGGCGATGAGGGCGAACGCGAAGTTCACGACGACGTTCGCGATGACGGCGGCGCGGTTCTGCTGCTGGTCCTCGGAGAGGTCGTTGACGCCGAGGGGCGAGAAGCCGATCAGGAGCAGGCCGACGAGGGCGGCGGTGAGGACGACCATCTCGACGCTCTGGCGGCCGGCCGGGCTCCAGTAGACGTCGGCGAGGTGCAGGACCAGGGCGAACTCGTCGAGGACGAGGCCCGCGCCGATGCCGAAGATCACCGCGGCCAGCGCCGAGCCGAAGCCGTGCTGTCCGCCCGCCACCGCGCCGAAGCCGCCGACGATCGTCAGGACGACGCCGGGGACGACGTGGTGGACGTGGACGCCGCCGCTGCCGCTGATGTTGCGGAAGGGGCCCTTGCCGGCCCTGATGAGGCGGGTGATCGTCCGGGTGATCAGGAACGTCAGCACGAAGGAGACGAGGGCGAGGAGCAGCGGCAGTTTGCCGGGTTCGATGATGTTTCGCTCCAGCCATTCCATATGGGAACTTTATCCTTGGCCGGCGTCCCCGCTCTCCTGACCGGCCGGTAGCCTGCGCCGGTGCCCAGTTCCTCGCCCCTCGACGGTGTCCGCTTCGCCTTCGGCACGCTCACGGTGTTCCCGGTCCGGGTGACCCGGTGGGACCGGGAGGCGGCGCGCGGCGGCATGCTGTGCGCTCCGCTGGCCGGGCTGGCGGTCGGTGCCGCTGCCGCCGCCGCGGGGCTGGTGCCGCTGTTCCTCGGCGCGGGCCCGCTGCTCGCCGCCGTGGCCGGCGTCGCCGTGCCGGCCGTCCTCACCCGGGGGCTGCATCTCGACGGGCTCGCGGACACCGCCGACGGGCTGGGCAGCGGCAAGCCCGCCGAGGACGCGCTGCGGATCATGAAGCAGTCGGACATCGGTCCGTTCGGCGTCATCACGCTCGTCCTGGTGCTGCTCGCGCAGGTCGCCGCGCTCGCCCAGGCCTACGACGCCTCCTGGGCCCGGGGCGCGTGCGCCGCCGTCGTCTCCGGGACCCTCGCGCGGCTGGCCCTGACGCTGGCGGCCCGGGCCGGGGTGCCGCCGGCGCGGCCGGAGGGACTGGGGGCGGCCGTCGCGGGGGTGGTGCCGGTGCGACAGGCGCTCGTCGCCGCGGTCGCCGTCACGGCGGTGGTGGCGGCGGCCGGCGCCCTGCTCGGGCCGTACGACGTGCTCCGTACCGGCCTCGCGGCCCTGCTCTCCCTGGCCGCCGCCGAGGCGCTCCTGCGGCACTGCACGCGCCGCTTCGGCGGGGTCACCGGCGATGTGTTCGGGGGGCTCGCGGAGACGGCCGCGACGACGGCGCTGGTCGTTCTGTCACTGGGCTGAAACGATCTCCCGGTCCGTCTCCTGCCCGGGCTCCGAAGCCGCCAGCTTCCTGACCGGAGCTGGGGCTGTCGCTGTGGAAGAAGTCGGTGCTCTACGCCGCGTCGGTGCTGGTGTGGGCGGTCGCCGTGGCGCTGTTCCTGCTGAACGCGCTGCCGGTCCTGCTCCCCGGCCGGCGCTCCCTCGCCGACCGGGGGGCGGGGACGACGGTCACGGGGATCGGCCTTCGCACTCCTGCCGCCACGCGCCCAGTTCGTACTTCTTGAGCAGCGAACTCAGCCGCAGCCGGCGGGACTCGGCGCAGAAGCGCCCGGTGGGCACCTCGTACTCGACGTGGAAGACCGCCTTGCCCGCCTCGGTGAACGGCTTCAGGGCCCCGCACTCGCCGTACTGGGCGCACTGCTCGTTGACCGCGAAGTCGAAGTCGCCGACCAGTTCCGGGATCTGGTCCAGGTCGTTCTTCAGCCCGACCGCCAGGCCCCGGTCGTGGGCCAGGCGGGCGATGAGGCGGTTGTAGCGGAGCTGGTCGGTGGCCGTCAGCGGGAAGCCCGTGTCGTTGCGGTAGCCGTCCATGTTGTCGGGCTCGACCGCGTCGAAGCCCTTGTCGCGGCACATGTCGATACGGGCCGCCATGAGCGGCTCCAGGACGTCGGTGCGGCGGATGTCGAGCCAGCGCTCGCCCTGCCAGCCGTTGCCCCGGCCGAGCACGTCCTTCGGGAACTTCCCCGCGTCCGGGCGGAACTCCTCCCACGCCCCCGTCGAGAGGTAGCAGATGACCTTGCGGCCGTCGTCGTGCAGCCGGGCGACCGTGTCCGCGGAGTGGTCGAAGCCGTCGATGTCGTAGACCGGCACGTCGACGGAGGTGTCCAGACGCCCGCTGAGCTGCCACTGCCAGGCGGTGCCCGGGCGGGGCTGCCAGCGGGGGCCGGGCTTGTCGTCGGGACCCTGGGTGCAGCCCGCGAGCAGCAGGACGAGCAGGGCGACGAGCAAGGACGGGCGTCTCACGGGGCGTTCTCCGCGTTCTCAGGGGTTCTCGAGGGTGTACGGCAGTGTGCCCCACGGATGATCCCCGGTTCCGGGCACCGCGCAGTGCACCGCCGCGCCCCGCGCCCGGGCCAGTCCCTCCGGGTCGGCGTCGGGCGGCACGTCGTACACCAGGTGGCACAGCCGCACGTCCGGCCCGCCCGGCCAGGGCCGGGGGTGCTGGGCGCGGTAGGACGCCCAGGTGCCCTCGAAGGTGACGAGGACGTCGGCGATGCGGGCGTAGCAGGGGTGCGGTGCCGTGCCGTGGTTGAGGACGAGGGTGCCGCAGCCGACGCCCCAGGCCGCGACCGCCAGTCTCTGGTAGTGCTCGAACTCCTCGGGCCCGGCGGGGACCTGGTCGAGGAAGGCGCCGTCGGTGCCGTACCAGTCGCGGTGCCGGGTGAGGTCGCGGACGACGTCGCCGGCGGCGCGGCGGCCGTAGTCGGTGTCGGCGTACCCGAGGACCCGGACGCCCGCCGCCGTCAGCCGGCCGGCGACCTCGGCGAACGCCGCGTCGGGGCGGTCGCCGGGGCCGCTGGCCGGGTTGAGGACCACCCCGTAGAGGCGGGGCGCCGCCGCGACGATCGCGTCCCATTCGGCGGGGCGGACGGACGGGTGCTCGTAGTACGGGACCAGGAGAGTGCTCATCGGTGAGCGGTTGCCCTCCCCAGCAGGGCGCACACCAGGGCCGCCTGCACGACGGCCGCCGTGCCGTGGACGATCACACCGGTCAGGTGCGGATCGCCGGTGCGGGTGACGAGGAGCAGGGTCTGGGCGAGGGCGGCGGCGCAGCACACCGCCGTCGCGCCGGTCACCGCGCCGAACGACTGGAGCAGCAGCCCCGTCCACAGGACCACGCCCAGCAGGAGCAGCCCGGCCAGCCGGACGCCGCCGGGGAGCGGGGCCTCGGGCCACAGGGCGGAGGCGGCCAGGCTCAGGACGAGCAGGGCGGCGAGGTAGGCGGACAGGCACTGGACGACGGTCAGGACGGTGGTCCGCCAGAAGTCCCGGGCGGTGCCGCTGGAGCGCAGTCCGGCGAGGCTGTCGCTGCGGAAGCGGTACAGCAGCCACTCGGCGGGCCCCATGCTGAGGGTGAGCGCCACGGCGGCGGGCGCGGCCACCGCGCCCTGCTCCTCGCCGGCGAGGACGTCGCCGAGCGCCGCGTACAGCACGAGCACGCCGGTGCCGAGCCCGAACAGGGCGTAGGGCAGCGAACCCGCGAGCCGGGGTCCGGCGGGCCGGGGGCGCGCGGGGCCGGTGACGAACCCGCCGAACGGGAGCAGGGCGGCGAGTCCCACGCTCCAGCCGCCCTCCCCCTTCAGGGCGGGCGCGACCTCGCGCAGTCCCAGCACCGCCACGGCCGCCAGGGAGCCCAGCAGCAGGGCCAGGCTCGCGGCCCTGGGCAGCGGGTCGACGAGGGACAGGACCGCGCCCATGGCCATCGGCGCGAGGGCGACGAGCAGGTGCCGTTCCCGGCCCATCACCAGCAGGACGGTCGCCGCCGCCAGGTAGCAGGACTGGCCGGCGGCGAAGGCGATGACGGCCGGGGCGGCGCCGCCCGCGCAGGCCAGGGCGACCAGGGAACCGAGCACCGCGCCCGCCGGGGCCCCGAGCAGCAGGGCGCGCCGGGCCGCCGTCCGGTCGCCCAGCCCCAGCCACGCGTACGCCCGGTGGGCGAGGCCCTGGTTCCACGCCCAGCCGCACAGGGCGCCGGCCAGCAGCGGGACCGTGCCCGCGGGGAGCCCGAGGTCGTCGGGGCCGGTGAACAGGGGCGCCCCGAGGACGTAGGCGAGGCCGGGCAGGGCGAAGACGACGCCGCGCAGCAGGCAGCCGAGGAGGCCGGTCCGCCAGGGGTCGGGTGCCGGGCCGTCGGGTTCGGGGTAGCGGCGTTCGACGCGTTCGTAGAGGGTCTCGGCGAGCGCGAAGGAGTTCTTCACGCCGTAGCGCTCGCGTATCTGGTCGTCGGAGAGGCCGTCGGACTCCAGGAGGGCGGCTATCTCGTCCGGGTGGACGGCCGCGGCTATGAAGTCCTCCAGGCGGTCGGCGAGTTCGTCGACCGGGTCGGGCTGGGCCCAGCTGGGGGTGCGCTGCCGGGGGATGCCGGGGAGGGTGTCCGGGCGGGAGCCCGGGGGCAGCCAGACGCTTCCGCTCACCAGCCCGCTCCGTCCGTCGCGACGGACGCGTACCAGGGGTCGCGCAGTTCCAGGGTCCAGTCGGCCACGGTCTCCAGCGTCGGCTCGTACACCTCGTCCTCGCCCGCGAGTTCCTTGTAGATGGTGCGGAAGGCGTCCACCGAGCGGCGCAGGGTGAACCGGTCGATGACCCGCTGGCGGGACAACTGCCCCAGTTCCAGGCGCCGTTCGTCGTCCTTGAGCAGGGTCAGCGCGGCGGCGGCCATCTTCTCCGGCTCGCGCGGGGGCACCACCAGGCCGGTGTCGCCGACGGCCTCGCGCACGCCGCCGACGTCCGTCGACACCGTCGTACGGCCGCACGACATGGCCTCGATGATGGAGAACGGGAAGCCCTCGGAGATCGACGACAGCATGACGAGGTGCCCGGCCGCGTAGGCCCGCCAGACCTCGCTGATGCGGCCCTCGAAGGTCAGGCCGTCGGTGACGCCCAGTTCGGCGGCGAGCTTCTCCAGCCGCGTGCGGTAGGCCTCGCCGCCGGGCGGGACCGGGCCGAAGAGCCTGAGCCGGGTCGCCGGGATCTCGGCGCGCACCAGGGCGTAGGCACGGACGAGGGTCTCCAGGTCCTTGATGGGGTCGATGCGGCCGCACCAGGACAGGGTCGGGACCTCGGGCTCGGGGCCGGCGTGCGGGAAGGCGGCCGGGTCGACGCCGTTGTAGACCGTGCGGATCTTGCCGGCGTCGGCGCCGCCGCGCTCCTCCCAGCGGCGGTTGTACTGGTTGCACGGGGTGATCAGGTCGGCGGCGCGGTAGCCGTGGGAGTTCAGCTCCCGGTAGAAGCCGAGCATGAAGGCCTTCACGGGCCAGCGCTGGGCGTCGCGACGGTAGCCGAGGTAGCGCTCGCGCAGGTAGATGCCGTGCTCGGTGAGGAGGAACGGCACCCCGTCCAGGTGGCGCGCGGCGAGCGCGGGCAGGGTCGCGAGGCCGCTGCTGACGGCGTGCGCGACGGAGTCCTCGGGTATGCGCACGCCGAGCGGGCGCAGGGCGTGCTCCAGCAGGTCGGTCGCGGTGAGCGCGTCGTGCACGGTGGGGCGGGCGGCGGCCGTCGGCAGGTGCGGCATCGTCCAGATCCACATCAGCGAGCGCAGCGCCGACTCGGTGCGCAGGGCGGCCGACAGGCGTCCGTCGCGGGCGAGTTCGGCCAGCTCGTTCAGGGACTCGCCGAAGTCGGCGTGCGAGTTCGGTTCGAGGAAGGAGAGCAGGAAACGCTCGTAGGTCTCGGTGAAGCGGCGGCGGGCCCTGCCGTACGGGGAGCGTCCGCGGCCGGGGCGCGGGCCCCAGGTCGGGACCGAGGTGTGCGCGTAGACGTTGGGCGGCAGTTCCCAGGTGACGGGTTCACGGCCGCTGCCGGTGAGCGAGACGATGTGGAAGTCGACCTCGGGCATGCCCTTGACGAGCTGGTCGCACCAGGTGCTGACGCCGCCGTGGACGTGCGGGTAGGTGCCTTCCGTGAGCATGGTGACATGACGGCCTGTGCGCCTCATGCGGTGATTCCCCCTGTAGTGCGTTGTGTGCGGGGAACTGCTGCCCCGATCCCGAGTGCGGGTTCGTCGTGGCTGGTCGCGCAGTTCCCCGCGCCCCCTTAGGGCAACTTCAACGTGAGAGCCGACTGGAGTGCCGCCGGGGTCGTCCAGGCCGAGCGGGCTCCCGCGTACGGGGTGCCGAACGCGGTGGTGCCGAGCAGCTGCTGCTTCTGCGTGCCCTCCGGCGCGGTCACCGGGATCTGTGTGCCGGACGGGGCCGTGACGGTGACGGTGTCGCCGATCCGGTACGCCGTCACGCTGCCGTTCGCCAGGGCGGTCTGCCAGGCGGCGCGGCGCTGCACCTCGGTGCCGATGGCGCTGTGGCGGGGGTTCTCCAGCGGCGTGTTGCCGGCGAACAGCGCCCGGTAGTCGGCGAGGACCCGCTCCATGACCGGGTAGAGCAGCCGGTCCTCGGCCAGGTTGGACTGGTGGGCGTAGTGCGGCCGCGGGTCGCCGGCGAGGACGTGCCCGAGGGCGGTGCGGGCCTCCTGCGGGACGATGTGCTCGGCGTAGCCCGTGCCGGGGTCGAGCGGCTCGTCGAGACAGGTGGAGGTGGGGTTGTCCTCGCAGACGCCGCTGCCGCCGTCGGCCCGCGAGGTGTAGACCCAGTTGTACTCGTCGGCCATCTCGGCCGCCGTGCCCACGTTGTAGTACACGTTCATCGGGTGGCGGGGCACGGTCAGCGCGTTGCCGACGGCCCGCTGCTCGGGCTCGCGGGAGTTGTCCGAGGCGATCCACCGGATGCCGGTGTCGGCGAGGGCCCCGGCCAGGTTGGGGTTGTCGGCGGGCTGCTGGGGCAGGGTCTTCAGGCCCGAGTGCTCGCCGGTGACCAGTTCCGTGCGGTCGACGGGGAGGCCCTTGCTCACGGCCCAGTCGTGGTTGTCGCGGATCTGCGCGGCGATCTCGGCGCGGCTCATGTACCGCGTCGAGCCGTCGGCGTTCTTCGCGCAGCTCCACGGCACGGTGGAGGTGTCCTGGACGCAGCCGAGGAAGGGGTGCGTGTAGGTGTGGTTGACCCAGCGGTACTGCGCCTTGTCGGCGAGGAGCCGGTCGGTGAGGGCGTCGGCGCCGCCGTGCTCGGTCTTCCACTCCTCCCCGGAGCCGGCGTTGTAGACCATGTCCATGGTGAAGCCGTGCTCGCGCTGCCACTGGGCGGCGTAGGCGGCGTCTTCGGCGGTCATGCGGATCGGCGTGGTGCCCTCGCCGTCGCCGCCCGCGCAGTCGAAGTCGCCCGGGGTGCAGTTGCGTTCGGTGTCCCAGCGGCTGTCCGGGGCGAAGACGTCGTCGACGTGGACCGCGAAGGAGTTGCGGGTCTGCCCCAGGTGCACGCCCTGGGTCAGCCACTCGACCACGCCCCGGGCCAGCAGCCGGAACTGCTGCTGGTCGCCGTTGTAGGCGAAGGTCACCACGAGTTCGCGGCGGCCGTCGTGGGCGTACTCGCCGACGAGGCTGCCGCGGCCGGTGCCGCCGGGCACGGGGATGTCGACGTAGCTGGTGTAGCCGGCGCGCGGCCGGGCGACGTAGCCGTAACTCTCCTGGACGCCCGGCGCGTTGTCCTCGAACCGGAACGCGCCGTCGAGGTAGCCGAACCAGCCGGCCTTCCCGGCCGCGGTGACGGACGCCTCCCGCCCGTCGAGGGTGCCCGCCCAGCCGCCCTCGCTCGTGTAGTCGAGGCCGACCTCCGGGTGGGCCCAGGTGTAGGCGTCGACCTGCGGGATGCCGAACGTCTTCTCGTAGGTCTCCAGGGCGGTCTGCTCGGCGGAGCCGGCGCCGAACGGGGCCTCGTTCGGCAGGACGACGCCCTGGTACTTGGCGCGGGGCCGGCCGTTCACGGTGTCGCTCAGGAACGACTCGGTGATTCTCGGGCGGCCGGTGTCGTTCAGGTCGACGGTCGTGTACGGGATGCCCGTGCTCCTGAGCTGGGCGGTGACGGCCCGGACGGGGCTGTCGCCGTTGTCCACCACCAGCACCTTCAGGTCGATGCGCGGGTCTTCCGCGGCCGCCGCCCCGGGCGCCGTAGCCCCCGCCGTGATCAGGCCCGCCGCCGTCACCGCGGCGGCGGTCTCTCTCCATCTGCGCGCACGCTGCGCCATGGTTCCTCCCCCAGACGATCCCGGAATCCCCTTGCGGTCGAACAGAGGAGGATCCGTGGAAATCATGCAAAGCGGCGAGCAGAGCGCTCACCGGATCCCGATGAGTGTGACTCAGTTCACCGACATAGAGGATCAAGAAATGGCCACTACGCCACCGACAGGTGAACGCCCGCAGGAATGAGCGAACGGGGCCACGCGCGTAGTCTCGTCGTCGAGTGTTCGCCGCACCGGGGAAGGCCCCGTGAGACCAAGACCCTGAGGTCGGAATAGGGTCGGTCGGCGATCTCCCGTCGTCCGCCCGAAGGGCGGGCCCGGCGGGGTCTGGTGCGTGCAGCTGCAAGGCGGAGGAGGGAGTCGATGCGGAGCATCGGCGACTGACGACAACGCCGCAGATGTGCGTGCCAGACCCCGCCGGGCAGGCGGGAGATCGCCGACCGACCCTCAGGGTCGGCTGTCGGGCCCGGTCGACCCACACCGTTCGACCACAGCAACTTCACATCGGAAGCGAGATTTCACCACCGTGACTGCTCTCACTCTCAGCACCGCCGCGGCGCCCGGTCTGCGGGCCGACGCGATCGTGATCGGTGTGGCCAAGGGTGCCAAGGGGCCGGTCGTCGCACCGGGCGCCGAGGCCGTGGACAAGGCGTACGACGGCAAGCTCGCCGGCGTCCTGGAGACTCTCGGCGCCTCCGGTGCCGAGGGCGAGCTGACGAAGCTGCCCGCGCCGGCCGGCTTCAAGGCACCGCTCGTCCTGGCGGTGGGCCTGGGCGCGGTGCCGGAGAAGGACACCGACTACGACACCGAGGCCCTGCGCAAGGCCGCCGGCGTCGCCGCCCGCGCCCTGGCCGGGTCGAAGAAGGCCGCCTTCGCCCTGCCGCTGACCGACGCCGCCGACGCCGGTGCGATCGGGGAGGGCGCGCTGCTCGGCGCGTACTCCTTCGACGCGTACAAGGAGAACGGCAAGGACCCCAAGGCGAAGAACGGCAAGGCCCCCCTCGCCGAGGTCGCCCTGCTCGGCGGCAAGCCCCGCGACAAGGCGTACAAGGCGGCGGTCGAGCGTGCCGTCGCCGTGTCCGAGGAGCTCAACCGCGCCCGCGACCTGATCAACACCCCGCCGAACGACCTGAACCCCGAGTCGTTCGCCGCGATCGCCCAGGCCGCGGCCAAGGAGCACGGCATCAAGGTGCAGGTGCTCGACGAGAAGGCCCTGGTCAAGGGCGGCTACGGCGGCATCCTCGGCGTCGGGGCCGGCTCGGCCGCCGGACCGCGCCTGGTGAAGCTGTCGTACACCTCCTCCAAGGCGAAGAAGCACCTCGCCTTCGTCGGCAAGGGCATCACGTACGACTCGGGCGGCATCTCGCTGAAGCCGGCCGGTCACAACGAGACGATGAAGTGCGACATGAGCGGCGCGGCCGCGGTGTTCGCCGCGGTCGTCGCCGCCGCGCGCCTGGGCCTGGAGGTCAACGTCACCGGCTGGCTGGCCCTGGCCGAGAACATGCCCTCCGGCTCCGCGACCCGTCCGGGTGACGTGCTGCGGATGTACAGCGGCAAGACGGTGGAGGTGCTCAACACCGACGCCGAGGGCCGGCTGGTGCTGGCGGACGCCCTGTGGGCGGCGTCGCAGGAGAAGCCGGACGCGATCGTGGACGTGGCGACGCTGACCGGGGCGATGGTGCTGGCGCTGGGCAACCGGACGTTCGGGATCATGGGCAACGACGACGCCTTCCGCACGGCGCTGCACGAGGCGGCGGAGGAGGTCGGTGAGCCGGCGTGGCCGATGCCGCTGCCGGAGCACCTGCGCAAGGGCATGGACTCGCCGACGGCCGACATCGCGAACATGGGCGAGCGGATGGGCGGCGGGCTGGTCGCCGGTCTGTTCCTGCGCGAGTTCGTGGGCGAGGGCATCACCTGGGCGCACCTCGACATCGCGGGTCCGGCCTTCAACGAGGGCGGGCCGTTCGGGTACACGCCGAAGGGCGGCACGGGGTCCGCTGTGCGGACTCTGGTGCGGCTGGCCGAGCTGACGGCCGCGGGTGACCTTGGCTGAGTTCGCCTTCTAGCTCGGTCTCGCCGGTTGTGTGGCGAGTGCGGGGCGTGGGGGGCTGTTCGCGCAGTTCCCCGCGCCCCTCCAGGGCGTGACCCTGCGGGCTGGTCGCGCCCGCGCGGCGGAGCCGCAGATCGGACACAGCCCCGCGCCCCTGCGGGGCACGCCTCCCTTCGGGGCGCGGCTCATCTGAACGTGGGGCGTCTCACACAGCAGCCCGGCGTCTCCTTGTGTGCTGACAAGTGCGAAGATGGGGCTCGGCAGGACAGGGCCCCACCGAAGGGCCGAAGAACGAGCGGCCGGACACCAGCCGCCTGCCGGTCACCGAAGACCGGCTCACGGCGCACATGCATGGAGGACGTGACGTGGCGAACGACGCCAGCACCGTTTTCGACCTAGTGATCCTCGGCGGTGGCAGCGGTGGTTACGCCGCGGCCCTGCGCGGGGCGCAGCTGGGCCTGGACGTCGCCCTGATCGAGAAGGACAAGGTCGGCGGCACCTGCCTGCACCGGGGTTGCATCCCCACCAAGGCCCTGCTGCACGCGGGCGAGATCGCCGACCAGGCTCGCGAGAGCGAGCAGTTCGGTGTGAAGGCCACCCTCGAGGGCATCGACATCGCCGGGGTCCACAAGTACAAGGACGGCGTGGTCGCCGGCCTGTACAAGGGTCTCCAGGGCCTCGTCGCCTCCCGCAAGGTGACCTACATCGAGGGTGAGGGCCGCCTGTCCTCCCCCACGTCCGTCGACGTGAACGGCCGCCGGGTCCAGGGCCGCCACGTGCTGCTCGCGACCGGCTCCGTGCCGAAGTCGCTGCCGGGCCTGGAGATCGACGGCGACCGGATCATCTCCTCCGACCACGCCCTCGTCCTGGACCGCGTGCCGAAGTCCGCGATCATCCTCGGCGGCGGTGTCATCGGCGTCGAGTTCGCCTCCGCGTGGAAGTCCTTCGGTACCGACGTCACGATCGTCGAGGGCCTGAAGCACCTCGTCCCGGTCGAGGACGAGAACAGCTCCAAGCTGCTGGAGCGCGCCTTCCGCAAGCGCGGCATCAAGTTCAACCTGGGCACCTTCTTCGAGAAGGCCGAGTACACCCAGGACGGCGTCAAGGTCACCCTCGCCGACGGCAAGGAGTTCGAGGCCGAGATCCTGCTCGTCGCCATCGGCCGCGGCCCGGTCTCCCAGGGCCTGGGCTACGAGGAGCAGGGCGTCGCCATGGACCGCGGCTACGTCCTGGTCGACGAGTACATGCGCACGAACGTGCCGACCATCTCCGCCGTCGGTGACCTGGTCCCGACCCTCCAGCTCGCGCACGTCGGCTTCGCCGAGGGCATCCTGGTGGCGGAGCGTCTGGCCGGTCTGAAGACCGTTCCGATCGACTACGACGGTGTCCCGCGGGTGACGTACTGCCACCCCGAGGTCGCCTCCGTCGGCATCACCGAGGCCAAGGCCAAGGAGATCTACGGCGCGGACAAGGTCGTCGCTCTGAAGTACAACCTCGCGGGCAACGGCAGGAGCAAGATCCTGAACACCGCGGGCGAGATCAAGCTCGTCCAGGTGAAGGACGGTGCCGTCGTCGGCGTCCACATGGTCGGCGACCGCATGGGCGAGCAGGTCGGCGAAGCCCAGCTGATCTACAACTGGGAGGCGCTGCCGGCCGAGGTCGCGCAGCTCATCCACGCCCACCCGACGCAGAACGAGGCGCTCGGCGAGGCCCACCTGGCCCTGGCCGGCAAGCCCCTCCACGCGCACGACTGACCCCCTCGGTCGACGAACGCGACGACAGACTTCCGCACTTTCCGTAAGGAGCAACCGAAACCATGGCGGTTTCCGTAACCCTTCCGGCGCTCGGCGAGAGCGTCACCGAGGGCACTGTCACCCGCTGGCTGAAGGCCGAGGGTGAGCGTGTCGAGGCCGACGAGCCGCTGCTCGAGGTCTCCACCGACAAGGTCGACACCGAGATCCCCTCGCCCGCCGCCGGTGTCCTGGCCTCCATCAAGGTCGCCGAGGACGAGACGGTCGAGGTCGGCGCCGAGCTGGCCGTGATCGACGACGGCACGGGCGCGCCCGCTGCCGCCCCGGCCCCGGCCGCCGAGCCGGTCGCCGAGCCCGCTCCCGAGCCGGCCCCGGCCGCCCCGTCCACCGAGCAGGCCGCCCCGGCGCCCGCTCCCACCGCCGACGCCGCCGCCGGCGGCGGCTCCGCCGAGGGCACGGACGTCGTCCTGCCCGCGCTCGGCGAGTCCGTCACCGAGGGCACCGTCACCCGCTGGCTGAAGTCGGTCGGTGACAGCGTCGAGGCCGACGAGCCGCTACTGGAGGTGTCGACGGACAAGGTCGACACCGAGATCCCCGCTCCCGCCTCCGGCACGCTGCTGGAGATCGTGGTCGGCGAGGACGAGACCGCCGAGGTCGGCGCCAAGCTCGCCGTCATCGGCGTGGCGGGTGCCGCTCCGGCCGCCGCCCCGGCACAGGAGGCCCCGGCCGCCCCGGCCCAGCCCGAGCCCGCCCCGGCCCCGGCCGCCGCTCCGGCTCCGGCTCCGGCTCCGGCTCCGGCGCAGCCCGCCCCGGCTCCGCAGGCCCCGTCGGCCCCGGCCCCGCAGCAGCAGGTCACTCCGGCTCCCGAGCCGGCCCCGGCCGCTCCGGTGCCCGCCCCGGCTCCGGCCCAGGCCCCGGCCGCGGCCAAGCCGGCCGACGACGGTGCCTACGTCACCCCGCTGGTGCGCAAGCTCGCCGCCGAGCAGGGCGTCGACCTGTCCACCGTCAAGGGCACGGGTGTCGGCGGCCGTATCCGCAAGCAGGACGTCGTCGCCGCCGCCGAGGCCGCGAAGGCCGCCACCGCTGCCCCGGCTCCGGCCGCCGCAGCCGCTCCGGCAGCGAAGAAGGCCCCCTCCCTGGAGGCCTCCCCGCTGCGCGGCCAGACCATCAAGATGCCGCGGATCCGCAAGGTCATCGGCGACAACATGGTCAAGGCGCTGCACGAGCAGGCCCAGCTGTCCTCGGTCGTCGAGGTCGACGTCACGCGCCTGATGAAGCTGCGCGCCCGTGCCAAGGACGCGTTCGCGGCCCGTGAGGGCGTCAAGCTCTCCCCGATGCCGTTCTTCGTCAAGGCCGCGGCCCAGGCGCTGAAGGCGCACGCGCCGATCAACGCCAAGATCAACGAGGCCGAGGGGACCATCACCTACTTCGACACCGAGAACATCGGTATCGCGGTGGACTCCGAGAAGGGCCTGATGACCCCGGTCATCAAGAACGCCGGCGACCTCAACCTGGCCGGCATCGCCAAGGCCACGGCGGAGCTCGCGGGCAAGGTCCGCGCCAACAAGATCACCCCGGACGAGCTGTCCGGCGCGACCTTCACCATCTCCAACACCGGGTCGCGCGGCGCGCTCTTCGACACGATCATCGTGCCGCCGGGCCAGGTCGCCATCCTCGGCATCGGCGCCACGGTCAAGCGTCCGGCCGTCATCGACACCGAGGACGGCCCCGTCATCGGCGTCCGCGACATGACGTACCTGACCCTGTCCTACGACCACCGCCTGGTGGACGGCGCCGACGCCGCCCGCTACCTGACGGCGGTCAAGGCCATCCTGGAAGCGGGCGAGTTCGAGGTCGAGCTGGGCCTCTGACCTTCTTCTACGGCTGAACGGTGCCCCTGTCCGGAAATCTCCGGGCGGGGGCTCCGGCTTTTGTCTTTAGGGGCCGCGGGGCTGTATCGATGTGCGGCTCCGCCGCGTGGGCGCGACCAGCCACAACGGACCCGCACCCGAACGACAGGCCACACCCCCCGTGTAAGTCTCGTCTCACCTGCACCAAGACGCCCCCACCTGCCCCACCCGCGGAGCGAACCGGCCGTATTGTCTAAACGTCAAATCCCGACTGAGGAGCCCTCATGACCGCGCCCGTCATCCACTCGCTGCGCGAGCAGATCCGCGAGCACATCCTGGAGGGCATCATCAGCGGCCGCTGGCAGCCGGGCGAGCGGATCGTCGAGCGCCGGATCGCCACGGAACTGGAGGTCAGCCAGACCCCGGTCCGCGAGGCCCTGCGCGAGCTGGAGTCCCTGCGGCTCATCGAGTCCGCCCCGAACAAGGGCGTCCGCGTCCGCAACCTCACCGCCGCGGACCTGGAGGAGAGCTACCCGGTCCGGGCGGGCCTTGAGGCCATCGCGGCGGAGCTGGCGGCACAGGGCCTGGCGGAGGACTGCTCGGCGCTCGAACCCCACGTCACCGCGCTCTACGAGGCGGACCGTCTGTCCGACGGCACGGCCCAGGTCCGCCACACCGTCGCCTTCCACCGCGAACTGGTCCGCGCCGCCGGCAACTCCGTCCTGCTGCACACCTGGGAGGGCCTCGGCATCGAGGTGTTCACGGCCCTGTCGATCCGCTGGCTGGGCACGCAGCAGCAGTCGTACGCCGAGGAGCACGAGGAGCTGGTCGCCGCGTTCAAGCGCCGTGACCCCCGGATCGCCGAACTGGTGAAGGCGCACGTGCTGGGCTGCGCGCCCCGGGCGTGACACCCGAGCGCAACCCCGCTCATACGCCTCCGACCTGCGAAAACCATGCAGAAAGCCGTCACCGCGTGCCACTGTCGGAGGCACCCCGTGCCTAATTTCTCGTGATCAAGAGGTTTTGCCCCTCAACCCTTTGATCGATCATCGATCAGCGAGTTACAGTCGCCGACGGGCTTGCCACCCAAGCCTCACGCCCTGTCCTGCCAAAGACCAAGGGCACCCCCGAACCCTTACCGATGAGGGAACCCCCTTCGACTGAGGAAGGCGGCGACATGACCGACCCCAACGCCATCCAGCCGAGCGAGCTCGACCAGCTCCCGGACCGGGACCCGGAGGAGACCGCCGAATGGCAGGCCTCCCTGGACGCGGTCGCCAAGGCTGCCGGGCCGCACCGTGCCGCATACCTGATGCGCCGCACGCTGGAGCGCGCCGAGGGCGCCGGCATCGCGCTGCCGAAGCTCCTCGAGACCGACTACGTCAACTCCATCCCCACCTCCGCCGAGCCGGACGTGCCCGGTGACGAGGCGATGGAGCAGCGGATCACCGCGTGGAACCGCTGGAACGCGGCCGCGATGGTCACCCGCGGCAGCAAATACGGCGTCGGTGGCCACATCGCCACCTTCGCCTCCGCCGCCTGGCTCTACGAGACGGGCTTCAACCACTTCTTCAAGGGCAAAGAGGCCGACGGCTCCGGCGACCAGCTCTACATCCAGGGCCACGCCTCCCCCGGCATCTACGCCCGCGCGTTCCTCGACGGCCGGCTGACCGAGGAGCAGCTCGACAACTTCCGCCGCGAGGCGGGCGGCAACGGCCTGCCCTCCTACCCGCACCCGCGCCGCCTGCCCTGGCTGTGGGAGTTCCCGACCGTCTCCATGGGTCTGGGCCCGCTCTCCGCCATCTACCAGGCGCGCTTCAACCGCTACCTCACCAACCGCGGCATCAAGGACACCTCCGCCTCGCACGTGTGGGCGTTCCTGGGCGACGGCGAGATGGACGAGCCCGAGTCGACGGCGGCCCTGGCGCTGGCGGCCCGTGAGGAGCTGGACAACCTCACGTTCGTCATCAACTGCAACCTGCAGCGCCTGGACGGCCCGGTCCGCGCCAACTTCAAGATCGTGCAGGAGCTGGAGGCCCAGTTCCGCGGCGCCGGCTGGAACGTCGTGAAGACGCTGTGGGGCACGGCCTGGGACGAGCTGTTCCAGCTCGACACCACCGGAGCGCTCGTACGCCGCCTGCGCCAGGTACCGGACGCGCAGATCCAGACGTACCAGACGCGCGACGCGGCCTACATCCGCGAGGACTTCTTCGGCGCCGACCCGGCGCTGGCGGAGATGGCGAAGCTGCTGAGCGACGACAAGATCCTCGAGTGCTTCCACTTCTCGCGCGGTGGTCACGAGTCCCGCAAGGTGTACGCCGCGTACAAGGCGGCCGTCGAGCACAAGGGCGCGCCGACCGTGATCCTGGCCCAGACGGTCAAGGGCCACACCCTCGGCGAGGGCTTCGCGTCGAAGAACGCCAACCACCAGATGAAGAAGCTGACGGTGGACGAGTTCAAGAACATGCGCGACCTGCTGGAGCTGCCGATCAAGGACAGCGACTTCGTCGACGGCGTGGTGCCCTACGGCCACCCGGGCGCCGACTCCCCCGAGGTCCGCTACCTCCAGGAGCGCCGCGCCGCCCTCGGCGGTCCGGCCCCGGCCCGCCGCGTGCACCCGGTCGCGCCGCTGCCCGCCCCGGCGGAGAAGGCGTTCGCCTCCTTCGACAAGGGCTCCGGCTCCCAGAACGTGGCCACCACCATGGCGTTCGTCCGCCTGGTCAAGGACCTGGTCCGCGACAAGGAGACCGGCAAGCGCTGGGTGCCGATCGTGCCGGACGAGGCGCGCACCTTCGGCATGGAGTCGCTGTTCCCGTCGCTCGGCATCTACTCGCCGAAGGGCCAGACGTACGAGCCGGTCGACCGCGACCAGCTGATGTACTACAAGGAGGCCCAGAACGGCCAGATCCTCAACGAGGGGATCACCGAGGCCGGTTCGATGGCCGACTTCATCGCCGCTTCGACGTCGTACGCGACGCACGGCGAGGCGATGATCCCGTTCTACATCTTCTACTCGATGTTCGGCTGGCAGCGCACGGCCGACCAGATGTGGCAGCTCGGCGACCAGCTCGGCCGCGGCTTCCTCATCGGCGCCACGGCGGGCCGTACGACGCTGACCGGTGAGGGCCTGCAGCACGCCGACGGCCACTCCCCCGTCATCGCCGCGACGAACCCGGCGGCGCTGACGTACGACCCGGCGTTCGCGTACGAGGTGGCGGCCATCGTCAAGGACGGTCTGCGCCGGATGTACGGCGAGGCGGCCCCGGGTGAGGACCAGAACGTCTTCTACTACCTGACCGTCTACAACGAGCCGCTGCCGCAGCCCGCGAAGCCGTCCGTCGACGGCATCGACGAGGGCATCGTCAAGGGCCTGTACCGCTTCAACACGGCGGAGTCGGCGGGCATCACGCCTCCGGCCAACGCCCCGCGGATCCAGCTGCTCGGCTCCGGTACGGCGATCCACTGGGCGCTCAAGGCGCAGCAGTTGCTCGCCGAGGAGTGGGGCGTGGCGGCCGACGTGTGGTCGGCGACGTCCTGGAGCGAGCTGCGCCGGGACGCCCTGGAGGCGGACGAGGCGCTGCTGCGCGGCGAGGAGCGGGTGCCGTTCGTGCGGCAGGCGCTGCAGGGTGCCGAGGGCCCGGTGCTGGCGGTCTCCGACTACATGCGCCAGGTCCCGGACCAGATCGCGCAGTGGGTCGAGCAGGACTGGTCCTCGCTGGGCGCCGACGGCTTCGGCCTCTCGGACACCCGTGAGGCGGCCCGCCGCCACTTCGGTGTGGACGCCGAGTCGATCGTCGTCGCGGCCCTGGCCCAGCTCGCCAGGCGCGGCGAGGTCAAGGCGACGGCCGTGAAGGAAGCGCGCGCGAAGTACGGCCTGTGAGAACCGGCCGGTGATCGGCAGGCCCCCGCTCCGGCGGGGGCCTGCTGCATGATGTGGCCATGCGTGCTGCCCGGCTGATCAAGATGGTGTTGCTGCTCCAGTCCCGGCCCGCCATGACGGCCGCCGAGCTCGCCCGGGAGCTGGAGGTGTCGGAGCGGACGGTCACGCGGGACGCGCAGGCCCTGTCGGAGGCGGGCGTTCCGGTGTACGCGGACCGGGGCCGGGCCGGTGGCTACCGGCTGGTCGGCGGGTACCGGACGCGTCTGACGGGGCTGCACCGCAGCGAGGCCGAGGCGCTGTTCCTGTCCGGGGTGCCGGGCGCGCTGCGCGAGATGGGCCTGGAGGACGCGGCCTCGGCGGCCCGGCTGAAGGTGTCGGCGGCGCTGCTGCCGTCCCTGCGGGACGCCTCGAAGACGGCGGGGCAGCGGTTCCACCTCGACGCGCCGAACTGGTTCAAGGAGCCGCAGACGCCCGCCCTGCTGCCGGCGGTCGCGGACGCGGTCTGGGACGACCGGCGGATCACCGCCCGCTACCGGCGCGGTGAGGACGAGGTCGTCCGGGAGCTGGAGCCGTACGGGCTCGTGCTGAAGGCGGGCGTCTGGTACCTGTGCGCGCGGGTGGCCGGGGGCGCGTCCTTCCGGGTCTACCGGATCGACCGGTTCACGGCGGTTGATGCGGGCGGCGAGCGCTTCGAGCGGGAGCCGGAGTTCGATCTGCCCGCGTTCTGGGAGGAGCGGGCGGAGCAGTTCGCGCGGTCCATCCTGCGGGCGGAGGTCGTGGTGCGGCTGTCCCCCGACGGCGTGCGCAGACTGCCGTACGCCTTCGACTCGCTGTCCGCCCGGGAGGCCCTGGCGGACGCGGACGCCCCGGACGACGAGGGCTGGGTGACGGTGACCCTCCCGGTGGAGTCCGAGGAGGTCGCCCACACCCAGCTGACGGCGCTGGGCCCGGAGGTGGAGGTGCTGGCGCCGGAGAGCCTGCGCGAGCGGCTCGCCGGGGACGCGCTGCGACTGGCCGGGCTGTACCACCCCGAGGGCCGCGCATAACGATCCCGCGCACTCCGGGTGCGCCCCTGTGCCCCAGGGCCGATGCTGGACCCGTGATGGACGAGACGGAGTTCTGGGAGCTGGTGGACGACACCCGGGAGGCTGCTGAGGGCGACCCGGAGGAGCAGGCCGACCTGCTCGTGGAGCGGCTCGCGCAGCTGGACCCGGACTCGGTCCTGGACTTCGCCCGTCACTTCGAGTCCCGCTACAACCGGGCCTACCGCTGGGACCTGTGGGGCGCCGCCTGGGTGCTGCTCGACGGGGCGAGCGACGACGCCTTCGACTTCTTCCGGTGCTGGCTGATCGGCCAGGGCCGGGAGGTCTTCGAGGGCGCCGTGCACGACCCGGACGCGCTCGCCGAGCTGCTGGGCGACTTCGACGAGGAGATCGACGGGGACGGCGAGGAGCTCGGTTACGCGGCCGACGAGGCCTACGAGCAGCTCACCGGCGTGGTCGCCCCCGACCTGGAGATCCCGCCGGCGCCCCCGGAGCCGGAGGGCACCCCGGTCGACTTCGAGGACGAGCGGCTGCTCGCCGAGCGCTACCCCCGGCTGTGGGAGCGCTTCAGGGCCTGATCAGGCGGCCCGGCGGCGGGTCTGCTCGGCCGGGATGTACGCGTGCGTCTGATCGGCCTTCACCGCGTGGTGCATCGGTGCCGCGTTGGCCTGGTCGAGGGCGGAGGCGGTGACCGCCGCCGGGCCGAGGACGACGGTCGCGACCGCGCAGAGCACCGCCCAGGGGCCGCCGCGGGTGGCTCCCCGGGTGCGCGCCGCCGCGTCCTGCGTACCGCTGCTGTTCATGATCCCCACCTCCGGTCGGCTGCCTGTGGTGACGACCGTAGGGGGCCGGGGTGTGAGGACACCGCGCGTTCGCTGTGGCCCTCCTGTGTGTCCGCCGGCCGGCCCTGGAGGCGGGCCGCGAGCTGTCGGATCTCGGGCAGGCGGGCGTGCAGGGCGGCGCCCGGGCAGCTGGTCATGTAGCCGTCGTTGTGACCGGCCAGGGCGGGCAGTTCGGCGGTGGTGCCGGCCGCGTACCGGCTCAGGCCGTTGCTGGAGACCAGGCGGACGCTCGCCCGCGGGTCGGTGCCGGTCAGGCCGAGCTTCCAGGCGGACAGCGCGGCGATGGCGCGGATCATGGGCCGCGGCACGGGCAGGCCCGCGGTGAAGGTGCCGAGGGCGGCGATGCCCGTGGTGCGGTGGTTGAAGCCCTGGGTGTGGGCGCCGGTGACGGCGCGCTCGACGCCGCCGGCGCGGCCCTCGTAGACGGTGCCGCAGCGGTCGACGACGAAGTTGTAGCCGATGTCGTCCCAGTCGCGGGTGCCGGTCTGGCCGGTGTAGAGGTCCCGGATGATGCGGGGCGCGTCGGCGCAGTCGTAGCCGTTGGGCGAGTCGGTGTGGTGGACGAAGACGGCGGCGACCCGGTCGTCGTAGCGCGGGCGCGGCTGGTCGCGGGCGGCGTCGCCCAGCCACTGCGACCGGGGCACGATGTGCGGGCGCGGGGCGGTGTAGGGGGTGGCGGCGGGGCGCCTCGCGCCGGCGCGGGCGGTGGTCTCGGCGGCGTGCTCGACGCCGTACGCGCACAGCACCAGCGCGACGACGGCGGCGCAGCCCGGCAGGCAGCCGAGCGCCACCCGGGCGGCGCGCGGCAGGCCGGCTATGCCGGGCGGGCGGGCGGCGCGGTGGCCGCGTCCGCCCCGCCGTCTTCGCAGGACGCGCATGGTCCCACTGTCGGTCCGTTGCGGTCCGTCCGCGATGTGTGATGTGCCACCCGGTGGAACCATCGTCACGGTCCGCGACGTTTTTCCGTGTGCACGCGCGCGTGGCCGGTTCTGATCAACACGCGCGCGGGTGACTGATCACCGGGCCCTTCCCCCGCGTACTAAGGGGTTCCGAGAGAAAGGCGGCGTGCGTGGACCTGCTCGACATCCTGCTGTTGCTGGTCGTCCTCGCCTACGCGGCGTCCGGGTACCGGCGCGGCCTGGTGGCCGGCTGTGTGTCGCTGGCGGGCTTCGTCGGCGGCGCGGTCATCGGCGTGTGGATCCTGCCGTGGGTGATGGACCTGGTGGAGCCGGGGACGACCCGCGCGACGGTGACGGCGGTGTTCACGGTGCTGCTGCCGGCGGTGGTCGGGCACGAGCTGGCGGGGCGCCTCGCGCTGCGGCTGCGGCGCGAGCTGGACCGTGGGCCGCTCCGCGTGGCGGACGGGATCGGCGGGGCCGTGGCCAACTCCGTCGCGGTGCTGATCGTGGCGTGGGTGGCCGCGAGCGTCCTGGGCGTGTCCTCGTCGCCGCTGATCACCTCGGCGATCCGGGACTCACGGCTGCTCGGCGCGGTGCAGCAGACGATGCCGGACACGACTCCGGCCTGGTTCTCGGAGGCCACGTCCGCGCTGACTCAAGCGGGCTTCCCGCAGGTCTTCAACCCCTTCGAGAACGAGTCGACGGCCGAGGTCGCCCGTCCCTCCGGCGACAGCGTGACGCCGGCGGCCACGAACACCGCCAAGCTGAGCACGGTGAAGGTCGAGGGCGTCGCGGGCACCCAGGGCCGCGAGGGCAGCGGGTTCGTGTACGCGCGGGAGCGCGTGATGACCAACGCCCACGTGGTCGCGGGCATCGACGAGCCGACGGTGCAGATCGGCGGGGTCGGGCGGACGTACGAGGCGCGGGTGGTGCTCTTCGATCCGCAGAAGGACGTGGCCGTGCTGTACGTGCCGGGCCTGAAGGCGCCCGTGCTGCGCTTCGACGACGACGCCGAGCGCGGCGACTCCGCGGTCGTGGCGGGCTACCCGGAGGACGGCGACCTGAACCTCCAGGCGGCGACGGTCGCGAACCGGGTGCGGGCGACGGGCCAGAACATCTACAACGACGGGACGGCCGTCCGCGAGATCTACTCGATCCGCTCCACGGTCCGCCCCGGCAACTCGGGCGGTCCCCTGCTCACCACGGACGGGCGGGTGTTCGGCGTGGTCTTCGCCCGCTCCACCTCGGACGCCGAGACGGGCTACGTGCTGACGGCGGCCGAGGTCGCCTCCGACGCCGAGCGGGCGGCGGACGCGACGGCGCCAGTGGACACGGGCGAACTGGCGGCGTCGTAGCGGGCCGTCGCCGGGCTCAGAGGAAACGGCCCATGAACACGTCGTCGACGTACGCGCCGTCGAGGAAGAACTCCTCGGGCAGGGTGCCCTCGACCACGAACCCCTCGGACTCGTAGAGCGTGCGGGCCGGTGCGTTGTGGGCGAGGACGCGCAGGGTGAGGCGTCGCGCCCCCTGCCGCCGGGCCTCCTCGCACGCCGCCCGCAGCAGGGCCCGTCCGACGCCCTGGCCGCGCGACTCCTCCGCGACGGCGAGTCCCCGGATCATCCGGACGTGGGCGTTGCACGCGAGGGGCGTCGCGGTCCCCAGCCGGAGGTAGCCGGCGAGGGCTCCGTCGAGCTCGGCCACGAGGCATTCCCGCAGCGGGTCCCGCTCGCCGAAGAAGGGGCCGTACGGCGGCTCGGGGCGGGGCTGGACGGCGTGCAGCGGCGACCAGGTGTCCCGGTCGAGCCGCCCGAGGGCCTCCTCGTCGTCGGGCCGTGCGGGGCGTATGCGGGGCGTGGGCATGGCGGTCACACTACGTCGGTCCCCGCGTCCCCCAACGGGGTTTTTATGTGGTCGACCGGCAAGATTGAGCCATGCGACGCATCGCGGTGACCGGCGCATCCGGTCTCATCGGCAGCGCCCTGGTGCGGTCCCTGACCGCGGACGGGCACGAGGTGGTGCGCCTGGTGCGCCGGACGCCCCGGGCGGCGGACGAGGTCCGCTGGGATCCGGAGGGAGGGGAGGTGGACACGGCCGGGCTGGCCGGGTGCCACGCGGTGGTCAATCTGGCGGGGGCGGGGGTCGGCAACCGCCGCTGGACGGAGGCCTACAAGCAGCGGATCCGCGCCAGCCGGGTCCAGGGCACGGCGGCACTCGCCCGGGCGGTCGCCTCGCTGGACGAGAAGGACCGGCCCCGGGTCTTCGTGAACGGCAGCGCCATCGGCTACTACGGCGAGACCGGGGACCGCGCCGTCGACGAGAGCGCACCGGCGGGCCGGGGCTTCCTGCCGGAGCTGTGCGTGGAGTGGGAGGGGGCCGCGTCGCCCGCCCAGGAGGCCGGTGTCCGCACGGTGTTCACCCGGACCGGGCTGGTGGTCTCCCGCAGGGGCGGGGCCTGGGGGCGGCTGTTCCCGCTGTTCCAGGCCGGGTTGGGCGGGCGCATGGGCGACGGGCGGCAGTTCTGGTCGTTCGTCGCGCTGCACGACGAGGTCGCCGCGATCCGGCACCTGATCGACACCGACGGCCTGTCCGGGCCGTTCAACCTCACCGCGCCGAACCCGCTGACGAACCGTGAGATCACGGCGGTGATGGGGCGCGTGCTGCACCGCCCGACGCTGTTCGCCGTGCCCGCGCCCGTCCTGCGGACCGTGCTCGGCGAGATGGCCGGGGACGTGCTGGGCAGCGCCCGGGTGCTGCCGACGCGGCTGCTGGAGTCGGGGTTCCGGTTCGCCTTCCCGGAGATCGAGGGAGCGATCCGGGCCGCGCTGTGACGCCGGCCGGGGAGGTTCCGCCCCGCGCACAAGCCCCCTGCGACCACTTCATGCCCACAAGGCGTCCGTATGCGACCGCCGTGCGACCGTGCCCTGTCGATGCGCGACTCCCCCTGACCGATCACGGCCCTACCCTCGACCAGAACTCGCGTATCCCTGCGGCCTGTTGAGGGCATGACGTCTCCAGCGCCCGCGCAACCTCGAGGAGGGGCACGTGCTTGAGCCCGCGTACCAGGCGGACGTGGTCGTCGTGGGGGCCGGGGTCGCCGGACTCTCGGCCGCGCACCGGCTGACCAGCGCAGGAGTGACGACCATGGTCCTGGAGGCCGCCCACGGCGTCGGCGGCCGCATGGCGACGGAGAAGGTCGACGGCTTCCGGCTCGACCGGATCGGCCAGTTGCTGTCCACGGCGTATCCCGAACTACGGCTGACACCCGGTCTGGGCGAACTGGTGCTGCGCCCGTTCGCACCCGGTGTCCTGCTGCACGGCGACGGGCGCCACCACCGTGCAGGCGTCCAGCCGGGCGCAGGGGGCGCACGAGGCGCACTGCACGCGGTCCGCGCGCTGGCGAGTGCTCCCCGGTCGCCGTCCGCGCCCCGGCCGCCCAGGAGGCCGGTGGCCGTGCCCGGCCGGCAGGTCTCCGTGCCCCGGAGCCGGTCCGGTGCCCCGCTGGGCACGGCCGTCGACCAGGCCCGCCTCGGCGCCGCCCTGACCCGGCTCGCGGGCACACCGGCCGAGCGGCTGCTGGCCCGTCCGGAGCTGCCCGCCGGTGAGGCGCTCGCGGCGCGCGGGCTGCCCTCCCGGACGATCGACGGTTTCCTGCGGCCGCTGCTCGCCGCCCTGCTCTGCGACCCGGACCTGACCACGTCCAGCCGGTGCGCGGACCTGGCGCTGCGGGCCTTCGCGCGCGGCCGGCTGTGCGTGCCGGAGGGCGGCGCCGAGGCCCTGCCGGAACTGCTGGCCCGGACGCTGCCGGCGGGCACGGTGCACACGGGCGTGCGCGTCACGTCCGTCTCGACGACCTCGGTGACCACCGCGGAGCACGGTGAGATCCGGTGCCGGGCGGTGCTGGTGGCCACGGACGCCAGGGCCGCGGCGGAGCTGCTGCCCGGGCTGCGGGTGCCGGAGTTCCACCCGGTGACGGTGGTGCACCACACGACCGATGAGCCGCCGGGGACGGGGGCGTCGCTGTTGCTCGACGCGGACCTCGGCGGTCCCGTGGCCCACACGGCGGTGGTCAGCCGGGTCGATCCGTCCCGCGCCCCGGCCGGGCGGGCGCTGGTGTCCTCGACGGTGCTGGGACGGCCGCCGGGAGGGGTGGACACGGCGGTGCGGATGCATCTGGCGCGGCTGTACGGGATGCCGACGGCGCGGTGGGAGACGCTGGCGGTGTACCAGACGGTGGAGGCCGTGCCCGCGATGCGGCCGCCGCATGATCTGCGGCGGCCGGTGCGGTTGATCGCCGGGCTGTATGTGTGTGGGGATCACCGGGACACCAGTACGGTCCAGGGTGCTCTGCACTCCGGGCATCGGGCGTCGGCGGCGATCCTGGCGGACCTGGGGGCGGGGCGGTCGATGCATGTTGCCGACCCCGTGCCGACTGTTCCGAGGGCTGCCTAGTTTCGTCGGGTGCGGGTGCATCGTGGTTGTTCGCGCCCGCGCGGCGGAGCCGCACATCGATACAGCCCCGCGCCCCTGAGGCCCTTACCCCAACGCCGCTACCTTGTCGCGGTAGTTACGAACCGGCGCCGCGTCCTTGTACGGCTCCAGCCGCCGCTCGAAGTCCCTCACGTACTCCACCGCCCGCACCGAACGCATCTCGGCCGCCTGGCCCGCCGCCTCCGCGGCCAGCTGGCAGGCCTGGTCGAGTTCGCCGAGGCCCAGACGGGCGGTGGCGAGGACGACCCGGCAGAACAGGCGGCTGCGGGCGTAGGACGGGGCCCGCAGCTGGAGTGAGCGTTCCGCGTGCTGGGCGGCGGCGCGGAACTGCTGCAGGTCGCGGTGGCAGTGGCCGAACTCGTCGGCGAGCTGGGCCTCGTCGAAGAACTTCGCCCAGTGCGGTACGTCGTCCCCGGGCCGGGCCGTCTCCAGGGCGCGCTCGGCGCGGACCAGGGCCGCGGTGCAGGCCCGGACCTCGCCGAGCACCCCGTGCCCGCGCGCCTCGGAGGCGTGCAGCAGCGCCTGGACCACGGGCGGGCCCGAGGTGCCGACGCCCTGCTGGGCCACGCGGGCGAGCTGCACGGCCTCCCGGCCGTGGCCGAGGTAGACGGCCTGCCGGCTCATGGTGACCAGCACGTACGCGCCGTACGCCCGGTCCCCGGCCGCCTGGGCGAGCCGGAGCGCCTGCACGAAGTAGCGCTGGGCGAGGCCGTGGGCGGCGATGTCGTACGACGTCCAGCCCGCGAGCCGGGTCAGGTCGGCGGCGGCCGCGAACAGGCGGCGGCCGGTCTGCTCGCCGTAGGTGCCGCGCAGCATCGGCTCGCACTCGTGCTCCAGGTAGCGCACGAGGGCCTGGCGGGCGTGGCCGCCGCCGTAGGCGTCGTCGAGGGTGCGGAACAGCTCGCCGACGGAGCGCAGGGCGGCGATGTCCCCGGCGGTGACCCGCTGGCCGGGGCCGCGCTCGGCCTGGCCGCGCTGGCGGGGCAGGGACGGTACGCCCGGCTCGGCCGGGGGGCGGAGGGCGGGGCGGCCCTGCGCCGGGATGCGGGCGGCGGCCGGCTCGCCCCGGGCGACCTTCTCGTCGGCCCGGCCGATCAGCCAGTCCCGGCTGGGCACGACGAGCCCGGCCGGGGTGAAGGCGATCTTCCGCAGCTCGGCGTGGCTGCCGGAGTCCTTGCGCCACAGCCCGCTGACGATGTCGACGGCCTCCTCGGGGGTGGCGGCGAACTCCAGCCCCGCGTAGACGGGGGCGCAGGCGTCGAGGCCGAGGTCCTGGGCGGTGAGGCGGCGGCCCAGGCGCCGGGTGAAGACCTCGGCGATCAGGGCGGGCGTGGTGCCCCGGGGCTGCTGACCGCGCAGCCATCGGGTGACGGAGGTCTTGTCGTATCTCAGGTCGAGCCCGTGTTCGAGACCGAGCTGGTCCACGCGACGGGCGAGTCCCGCGTTGGAGAACCCCGCTTCTGCGATGAGCGCGGCGAGCTGTCGGTTGGGGGTGCGCTGCGCGGGTCGTTCCGTCATCTGCGGTGCGGTCTCCTGCCTTCCGGCCTGGTGGTGTGCGCGGATCGCCTGTGAGCAGGCGTTATGCCTTGCCGAACGGCGCGAATGTAGCGGAGAGTAAGCACGCCATCACACATTTTCCCGGACATTCATCCGATCGTGTGAGGATTGACCCCGGGACTGACGTGTTCGGGCCGGACGTACAGTGGCTTGGGCGCGATACGTGCCTTACACACCCGTCCGAGGGAGGCGCTTGCCGTGAGTGAGTTGCGGTTCGTCCGCATGGGGTTCGGTGACGAGGCCGTCGAGTACCAGGAGGCCTGGGACGAGCAGCGCCGGGTGCACGCGGCGCGCTTCGCCGACGAGGTCCCCGACACCGTACTGCTCCTGGAGCATCCCCCGGTCTACACGGCCGGGCGGCGCACGGCGGACAACGAGCGCCCCCTCGACGGCACGCCGGTCATCGACGTGGACCGCGGCGGCAAGATCACCTGGCACGGCCCGGGCCAGCTGGTCGGCTACCCGATCCAGAAGCTGCCGCGCCCCGTGGACGTCGTGGCGCACGTCCGCCGCCTCGAAGAGGCCCTGATCCGCACCTGCGCGGAGTTCGGCCTGGAGACCACCCGGGTCGAGGGCCGCAGCGGGGTGTGGGTGCTGGGCGACCCGGTCGAGCGGCGGCCGGCACTCGGCGGGCTGTCCCTGGACTTCGACCCGCGTCTGCAGGACGAGGAGTTCGACCCCCGTATGAACGGCCCGGAGTACGCCCCGTCCAACGCCGGCCAGCGCCGCGAGGACCGCAAGATCGCGGCGATCGGCATCCGGGTGGCCAAGGGCGTCACCATGCACGGCTTCGCGCTCAACGTGAACCCGGACAACAAGTGGTTCGACCGGATCATCCCGTGCGGCATCCGCGACGCGGGCGTCGCCTCACTGGCCGGTGAGCTCGGCCGGGACGTCACGATCGAGGAGGTCCTGCCGGTGGTGGAACGCCACCTGCGGGAGGTCCTGGAGAACGCCGAGCTGAAGCCGCGGGAGATCGAGCGGACTCCGGCGGCATAAAAGCCCGCGGGGAGGGGCTGACACCACACAGAGGCATTCAAATCCACGGGCGTACCCTTGAGGGCGCCGAAGAATCAAACGCTAGGGAGCCGGTCGTGTCCGCAGTCGCACCCGACGGACGCAAGATGCTGCGCCTGGAGGTCCGCAACAGCCAGACCCCCATCGAGCGCAAGCCCGAGTGGATCAAGACCCGGGCGAAAATGGGCCCCGAGTACACCAAGATGCAGAACCTCGTGAAGAGCGAGGGCCTGCACACGGTCTGCCAGGAAGCCGGCTGCCCGAACATCTACGAGTGCTGGGAGGACCGCGAGGCGACCTTCCTCATCGGCGGCGACCAGTGCACCCGGCGCTGCGACTTCTGCCAGATCGACACCGGCAAGCCCGAGGCGCTCGACCGCGACGAGCCCCGGCGCGTGGGCGAGTCCGTGGTCACCATGGACCTGAACTACGCCACGATCACCGGCGTCGCCCGCGACGACCTGGAGGACGGCGGCGCCTGGCTGTACGCGGAGACGGTCCGGCAGATCCACCAGCAGACCGCGGGCCGCGAAGGCGGCCACACCAAGGTCGAGCTGCTGGCCCCCGACTTCAACGCGGTCCCCGAGCAGCTGGCCGAGGTCTTCTCCTCGCGCCCCGAGGTCTTCGCGCACAACGTCGAGACGGTCCCGCGCATCTTCAAGCGGATCCGCCCCGGCTTCCGCTACGAGCGCTCCCTGAAGGTCATCACCGCCGCCCGCGACTACGGCCTCGTCACCAAGTCGAACCTGATCCTCGGCATGGGCGAGACCCGCGAGGAGGTCAGCGACGCGCTCAAGCAGCTGCACGACGCGGGCTGCGAGCTCGTCACCATCACGCAGTACCTGCGGCCCTCCGTGCGGCACCACCCGGTGGAGCGCTGGGTCAAGCCGCACGAGTTCGTGGAGCTGAAGGAGGAGGCCGAGCAGATCGGCTTCTCGGGCGTGATGTCCGGCCCGCTGGTGCGTTCCTCGTACCGCGCCGGGCGGCTCTACAAGATGGCCATGGAGCAGCGGGACGCGCGCATCGCGGCCCAGACTGTCTGACGGACCGTCACCGCCCCTGCCCACCAAGGGGCGAGACAAGCGTGTGAATTCGCGCACAAGACCTTACCCATCGGTAGCGACCGATTTGCCGCGGTCCCGACCGTCCTCGCAGATGAGGGCACATGTCGGGACCGCGTCGGCGTTTCTCGGCTCCCCGCCGGGGCTTCATGGGTGTTTGACCGGTCGGTCACGCCCTGGTAACACCAATCAGTGACGCTGGACTCACAGCACGTACACCGCTCCCGAGGGGGGACCTGACCCATGCAGGCCGCGCCCGTTCGCGCCACCGCGATTCCGTCCTTCACCACCGCCCTGCGTGCCGTCGAGTCGCTGCTGCTGAGCAGCGGTCAGCGCACGGCCCGCCGCAACGCCTGGACCTCCGTGCTGGAGGACCGCCGCCGGGCCAAGGACCGGGTCGAGGCGCAGCGCGTCCTCGAGCAGTCCGTTTCCCGGTCGGTCTCCGTCCGCCCCTGAGCCCCCGGCCCCTCCCCCCGCGAGCCCCGTGGACACTGCCGTCGTCGGCGCTTGTGGGGCCACGTAGACTTCGTGGCATGGCGAGGAAGGAACCTGCAGCGGACGCTGCGAACCCCGGGCGACTGAAGCAGATCGCCCTGACCTACAAGATGACCCGCAGGGCCGACAAGAAGATCGGTCTTGTACTCGCGGCAGTCGGAATCGTCACCTTCGGTGTCTTCCTCGCGATCGGTTTCTTGATCGGTCACCCCATCTATCTCGGCATCCTGGGCCTCCTGCTCGCCTTCCTCGCGTCGGCGATCGTGTTCGGGCGCCGGGCCGAGCGGGCCGCCTTCGGGCAGATGGAGGGACAGCCCGGCGCGGCGGCGGCGGTGCTCGACAACATCGGCCGGGGCTGGACGACGACCCCCGCGGTGGCGATGAACCGCAACCAGGACGTGGTGCACCGCGCGGTCGGCAAAGCCGGCATCGTCCTGGTCGCCGAGGGCAACCCGAACCGGGTGAAGTCCCTGCTCGCCGCCGAGAAGAAGAAGATGAACCGTATCGTCGCGGACGTTCCCGTGCACGATCTGGTGGTGGGCACCGGCGAGGGCCAGGTCGAGCTGAAGAAGCTGCGCACGACCATGCTGAAGCTGCCGCGCGTGCTGACCGGCCCGCAGGTCACGGCCACCAACGACCGGCTGCGCGCCCTCGGCGACCTGATGAGCAACATGCCGCTGCCGAAGGGGCCGATGCCGAAGGGCATGCGGCTGCCGAAGGGCGGGCCGAAGGCCCGCTGACACCCCGGGCGGCGTGGATGTCGTTGTAGAGGATCCGGTAGTTCTCCGGCGTACCCGACCCCCGGTACACGGTCGCCTGGGGATTCGCC